>NZ_JBXGLH010000020.1:0-65573 GCF_056892285.1 Haladaptatus sp. HS23
CAAAACACCGACGAACTAATGCACCAGATCGAGGGTATGTTCGTCTAACGTGCGAAGTCAAGTAACTAGACAGTGCCTTATCAATGAACTTCCCAGTTAACTGTTTTTAGTCATTGAGAGAAACTGTCCATGAATTTCGGGTTGTTTTTCACCTCGTCCATCACGAATCGAGAGGAGGTTTCGTTAACACCGTCGATAGCAACCATCTGATCGATGACCTCGTTCATCCGATTTCGATCCTGTACACGAGTAAGAACCATGAAGTCGACATCACCCATCGTATAGTATACTTGTTCTACACCCTTGATATCTGCGAGTTTGTTCCCGATATCGGTCGAATATCCTTTCTCATGGGTGACGGATACCTCAGTGATCGCCACCATATCCAGGTCAAACGGCTCTGGGTTCAAGTCGGCGGTGATACCATTGATTACTCCGCTTTCTTTCATTTTGTTGAGACGATAATGGACTGCAGACTTCGAAAGATCCAATTCATCTGATAGCTTATCCAAACTAACGTCGAAATCATCTTCGATAAAAGCAAGCAACTTCATATCGACCTCATCAAAATCATCACTCGCTGAATATCCCTTTGTCATTAAGCTAGTTTCACGCCCGAACATATATGTAAAGCACGCTTTTTGGTAAATACTTCTAATTAAATTGCCATCCACAGAACATTGTTCAACTGTCCCGAGAGCAGTCATCTTTCTCAAGACTGACATCCATTTCTGCAAGTTAGTTTCTGTTTGTTTGTCTCTGTTTGATCGAAGACGATTGCGTCTTAGTTAGAGACCAAATTCTGATAGATCGCTACTGACGAACTAGTCGTCCAAATCGCCGATGAGCTGCGCAGTCGAAACTGCCATCACCTTGATTGCAGTAAGAATGTCTTCGATCGAGACGTATTCATCCTCGACGTGAGCCTGTTCTAAACGTCCCGGGCCATACACTATGCACTGATCGATGCCTGCATCGTTGACGACAAAGCGTTGATCGTCAGACCCAGGGGAAATGACGAATTCCGAATCCCCGTAAAACGACTCGACATTCTTGGCAAACGTTTGGCTCACTTGGCAATCCTTGGAAACGCTCGTCGGTTCCGCGAACATGATTTCCTCATAATCAAGAGAGGCATCCATACTGTTCTCTGTTTTGACTATCAATTCCCGAATCTCGTTCCGGACATCCGCGATCGATTCGGTTGGAACGAGTACCCGATAGAATGTTGCCGTACAGCGATCCGGAACGACATTCTCGGAGTAGCCCGCGTCCATCATCGTCACCGAGATATCCGCCCGTCGAGACTCACTGGGTGTGACCGGAAGATCAGTCGTCCGTTGGTGGAGGTCGGTCCGATACTCTTCGATGCGTGTTAAGAAATCATTCATCGTCGAGATAGCGTTGATCCCATCGTGGGCCATACAGCCGTGTGCCTTTCGTCCCTGTGTCACGATCTTGAACTTCAGAACCCCACGATGACCGAGACAGACCCGGGAGGAGTCGAAACATTCGGTGTAGACACAATAATCGGTTCCATCGAGATGACCTTGTCGTGCGAGATAGCCGAGGCCAGTAAACCCACCCGTTTCTTCGTCGACCGTCATGCTTTGTGTGATTGACCCGTTCAATTCAGCATTGACGGTTTCTAACACGTCGATTGCAAACAGACTGGCGACGATACCGGATTTCATATCGCTGGCACCGCGTCCATACATTCGGTCGTCTTCTAACGTCGGGTTGAACGGCTCTCTAGTCCAATCTTCTCCTGCTGGAACGACATCGTAATGACCGGTGTAGTGGATGTTCGGCCCATCCCCGTATGATTTCTGACCTAACACGTTTACCCGCTCCAAGTGGGATCGCTCCGGATAGTGGTGTTCTACGATATCTTCGGGGACGTCGACTAGCTCGACATCGTACCCCCGTTCCGAAAGCACCGTATCGAGAAAGGCAGCCCCTTCTCGATAATTTCTACCCGGTGGGTTTTCTGTTTGGATTTCGAGAAACGAAGAGAGGAGTGAAACGATCTCATCGCGTCGATCATCGACTTCGTCGTAAATGGCCTGCTTAGTGGCCATTAGATATCTCTCCCGCCGTCGACTTCGAGAGTTGTTCCCGTTATCATTTCGGCGTCATCGCTTGCGAGGAACGTAGCCGCCGCAGCGATGTCCATCGGTTCGGCGAGGCGTCCGAGTGGAATCGTCTCTTGCATACTGGCTACGCTGAGGTCTTCCCCCGCAAACTTCGACAGCATCGGTGTATCCGTCGCCACGGGACAAATGGCATTCACCCGGATGGACGGTGCAAGTTCGTAGGCAAGTTGCTTTGTAAGAGCGATCATCCCGCCTTTCGATGCAACGTATGCCGAAAGTCCGGTTCGTGGTCGAATCGCTGCCGTAGATGCTGTGTTAAGGACGACACCACCGCCGTCGCGAAGATGTGGGACAGCGTATTTCACCCCGAGAAAGGCGCTTTTTAGATTGACGGAGATGATCTGGTCCCATTCCGTCCCAGAAACGTCCTCAACCGGGGTCGCCTGTTGAGGGATGCCTGCATTGTTGTGCAACACATCGAGCGAACCGAACTCCGCCACTGTTTGCTCGATCATCGTTTTCACGTCGTTCTCGGACGAAACATCGGCTTCGACTGCAAGTGCAATACCGTCGTCGTGTTCGATTGTTTCGGCAGTTTGGGTAGCAGCAGCGTTATCGATATCTGCACACACGACTGCTGCCCCTTTGGAAGCGAATCTCTCTGCGATAGCTTGGCCCATTCCAGAACCCGCCCCCGTTACTATCACCGTCTTCTCGGAAAAGCTCATGTGAAACAGTCTCGTGCCATTTATTATCAAACTTCGGTTTGTCTGCCTTCGATTTAGTCTGTTATCCTAATTGGACCTCGATATATGAATATTGTTCTGTTTATTAATTTATCACTGTATTATTGCCAAAGCACTATCGTTATGGCGAACACAGAGGGTGCATGGTTCAACCAGATATCTCTTTCAAAGAACGGTATTTCCTCTTCATCGGTGGAGAACAAATGCCCCCATCCACAGACGAATATATTTCGTCCTACGACCCTGCAACGGGGGATTCGTTCACAGAGATCGCAGTGGCTGGCTCACGAGACGTCGACGAAGCTGTCTCAACTGCTCGTACTGCCTTCGAATCCTGGCGTAATGTCTCACCAGAGAAACGAGGTCGTATCGTCCATCGCATCGGAAGAAAGATCCGCGATTCTACCGACGAACTAGCGGCAATCGAATGCAAAGACCAGGGGAAACCGATATCCCAGGCACAAAGTGATATGCGCGGTGCGTGGCGATATTTCGAATACTATTCCGGGGTTGCTGATAAGCTCGAAGGACAAAGCGTACCAGTTGGGTCGGACCAAGTCGATTTCACGCTCCGTGAACCGTACGGAGTAAGTGCACAGATTACACCTTGGAATTTCCCCGGGAACCTGTTTGCTCGGGGTGTCGCACCGGCGTTGGTCGCCGGAAACACGGTCGTCGTCAAACCGGCACCGCAGACAGCACTATCGACTCTCCGACTTGCCAAACTCTGTTCTGAAGCCGGCCTTCCAGAGGGTGCTGTCAACGTCATAACTGGAACTGGTGAATCGACTGGACAACCACTCGTGTCACATCCCGATATCGATACGATCACCTTTACAGGAAGTGTCACGACAGGTCAATCGATCATGAAGCATGCAGCAGACACCGTTACACCAGTGACACTCGAACTCGGTGGGAAGAATCCAGCAATGGTATTCCCTGATGCACCTCTCGATCGGACAGCCGAAAGTATCGCTTCTGCCATTTTCACGAACGCTGGGCAGGTCTGTTCTGCTGCCGATCGACTCCTTGTTCACGAAGATATCCACGATCAATTGGTCGATCGAATCACCTCGATAGTCGACGAGTATGAAATCGGCCCAGGAATAGAGGACCCCGACGTGGGTCCACTTGCGTCTGCTGAACACAAAAATCGGGTACTGGAGTATATCGCAATCGGAAAAGAAGAGGGTGCAACACCGCTACTCGGGGGGAATGCACTTGACAGGCCGGGCTACTTTGTCGAACCGACGATTTTCACTGATGTCCAAAACGATATGCGAATCGCTCAGGAGGAAATATTTGGCCCAGTACTCTCGGTGATTTCCTTCCGTGATGAAGAGGAGGCGCTATCGATAGCTAACGATACGACGTACGGGCTGACAGCAGGAATATTCACAAATGACATTACTCGGGCACACCGTCTCGCACGATACCTTGAGGCGGGCAATGTCTATGTGAATAAATGGTTCGGAGATACGACACAAACCCCATTCGGTGGTTACAAATACAGTGGTATTGGTCGCGAAAAAGGCTTGGAAGCACTAGACTCGTATCTTCAAACGAAGAACGTGGCAATCGACATCAGTGAAGAGGGGAGCGGTACGCTTCCAGGAGCCTAATTTAGATCGGTATCTCGGGAAGTACATACACACAATACAGAATAATTTCCGGACATGGTCTTCATTTTAGAATATAATTCCGGAGTCACCGATACAAACGGACATGATACACCTAATCACAAATGTTTTGAAGAATGGAGAGTGAGTTTGTACATGGGCAACACGGAGCAAGTAGAAGAGCTGACTACCTTAATTGGAGACCTCGTCCGTATTGAGACGGAAAATCCGCCTGGTAACGAAAAAGCGTGTACGGAGTATATCGCTAACTGGTTCGAAGAACGTGATATCCAAGCGGAGGTTATCGAGGAACCGTATTCCGACCGACCGCAGGTTGGCGTCAAGGTTGGGAGAGGGGAACCAACACTGGTGTTGAATGGCCACATCGACGTCGTACCGGCCGGGGACCGAGATCAGTGGACACACGATCCGTATGCCGGTGATGAAGTAGACGGACGTCTTTACGGTCGTGGTAGCGTCGATATGAAGACCGGTGTTGCGATAGGAATGTTGACAGTGGCTCGCCTTGCAGACGATATCAAATCCGGAGAACTTCCTGGCTCGCTCGTTTTTCACGCTGCAATCGGAGAAGAAACAGCCGAACCAGGAACGAAGACCCTCCTCGAAAACGGGTACGACGGGGATTATGGCGTCGTTCTCGAACCGACTCAGCTGTATACTGCAACGAGTGAAAAGGGTCTGGCATGGTACGAAATCGTCATCACGGGTGACCCATCACATGCGAGTCGCCCCGATCAAGGAACGAACGCGATTCAGTTAGCAAAACCCCTGTTGGATGCACTCGATGAGTATGATTCCACTGTCCGGGAACGTACCGACAACCTGGTCGGGCAAGCATATTCGACAGTGACGATGTTCGAAGCAGGCACGAAAGAGAACGTCGTTCCCGAGGAAGCAAAGATCACCATCGACCGACGTTTCCTCCCGGATGAAACTATCGAGGAAATCGATTCGGAAATCGACGAATTAGTGGGCAGCGTCGAAGAGGAACACGGTGTTACAATCTCTTGGAATCGAACGCGAACATACGAATCAGCTGCAATAGACGAAGACAGCGTACTTGCAGATGTATTTCGAAAACACTCCGCACGGGTTGCAGAGGTGTCTCCAGAACCGTGGGGAGTGAGTGCATCAACCGACGTTCGTAACTTCATCAATGATGCCGATACTGACGCGATCACTTGGGGACCCGGTGATTTGGCACAGGCACATACATACGACGAACACGTGGAGCTTTCATCCGCAGCAGATGGACTTACCGTGCTTCTCAGCGCAACCGAAGAAATCCTCTCGGAAAATCACGCATCGCAATAAAACCGAGCCTGTCGTACAATATTTTCGGGAAGTGTTGGGAATTTCACCAGGGAGATTGTACCCATATCTTGGCGTGATTGAGGACATTATCCGATAATCATATATTTCTATAATATATTGTACAATGATAACCGATAGATTTACATCCGAAAATAGTATCCTATGTGGTAGAGTCAAATATGACAATACTTGGCATGCCAACAACGATGTTCCTGGTTTTCGTTGCGACGATTTTAGCCGGGAGCCTCGGGGCGATTCATTACGTGGTTGTCCACGTACTGTTCGGAAAACCGGTTAACGAGAACATTCAAAAAACAACGACGGAACCACGTGCAACAGATGGAGGCCAAAACAATGGCTGACGTCAACCCATATTATCTCGGCGCGTTTGTGGTGTATCTACTCATCGTTCTCGCTATCGGTATCTGGGGGTACAGAAAAACCACCGACGTCATGGATTTTTGGGTGATGGGTCAGAGTATGGGACCGACGCTGGCGACTTGGTCGCTTGTTGCTAATTTCGTGAGCGCAGTCAGTGTGATCGGATTTATCGGGGCCGTTTACGGTGGCGGTTACTCGCTCATGACTGGCACTATTTTGGGATTAATGCTCGGTGTGAGCGGTCTCTACTTCGTCGTCGGACGGGTTCGACAATTGAACCACCTGACGTTGCCCGACATCATCGCGGATCTGACCGGGCGACAAGCAGCACGACCGATTGCAGGAGCGGTATTGCTCGCAAATGGTTGGCTGTACCTCATCATGCAACTCGTCGGTGCCAGCCTCCTCGTCACGACCATTACCGGCGTTCCGTACGAGTACATGGTGTGGGTCATCGGTGTCGTTTTCATTACCTACACCGTCCTTGGAGGCCTTGTCAGCGTGGCGTGGACGGACCTTCTTCAAGGAACAATCATGGTCGCGGCCGTTCTGTTCGCACTCGGGTACATGGTACTCGATCTGGGTGGGTTCACTACCATCAATACTGAATTCGCCGCGATGAATTCAGCTAACGTCGCCCCCCTCGGAGCAGGTGCCTACACGGTAATCGGAGTCGTCGCATCCATCGTTGCGTTTTTCGGCACGATATTCACGGAACAGAACATGATCGTGCGTATCGCTGCGACAAAAGACGTCCGGACAGCAAAAATCCATCTCGCAGCTTCCGGCGTCATTCTTTCAGTGTTCTACACTGCCCTCGTGGTCCTCGGTGGTGCGACGACCGTCGCGCTGAGGAACGCCGGATTGTCGATCAACAATGTAGATAACGCGTTCCCGACGTTGATAACCGATTACGTACCGACCTCGATAGGTGTCGTTATCATCCTCGCCGTAATGAGTGCAATTCTGTCGACGACCGACACACGCCTTCACTCAACGGGAATCACCACGGCACGTGACATCTACAGCTACTTTCGACCAAACGCGTCGGACGAATCACAGCTCCGTGTATCGCGGATTGCAACCGTTGTCTTCGGTATAACCGCGACGGCAGCCGCAGTCAACCCTCCGGACACTATCATCGGTCTTTACAACCTTCGTGCGATTCTTCTGACGAGTGCATTCCTCGTCCCCGTTTATACGGCCCTCTATCTGTCGGGTATCAACGGGTGGGCTGTACTCGCCTCCATTGTCGTTGGGACGGTTCTGGGCCTCGCTGCAAACTTCTTCGGTGGAGGAATCGGTATTCCCGCAACGTTCATCGGCGTCGGGTCGGCTGCGTTAGTGTTACTGGTCGGCTATTATGCCCTTCCCGACCAGGGAAGTGGGCCACGGCAGGAGTACGCCACTTCGGATGATTAGCGGCTTCAATAAAGAACGATGACGTCATTACCACACCTCGTTCTGACTGGGTCACCGCACGAACGCGGTCTTATACACGGAGAACGCTTCGCAGAAGAGATCCGTATGAACGTGGAAACGTACCTAACACGATTTTCACAACACGGTGCCGAGGAGGAAGTCGTTCGACGCCAAGCGAGCGAGTATGTTCCCCTCGTCGAGGAGTGGAACTCCAACTACGCCTCGGAACTGCGTGGCATCGCCGATGGAAGTGGGGTCCCAATCGAGGAGGTAATGCTTCTCAACGTCCGATACGAGATACTCTATGCGTCCTATTCTGAACAAACTGCCGAAATGGACGGGTGCACCAGTTTCGGTCTCCTTCCGATGGCGACAGCCGACGGGAAGACGTACGTTGGCCAGAATTGGGACTGGGCATCACCTATCGCGGATACACTCCTCGTGACCGAGGTTCATCAAAGCGACGGGAGCAACCACATAGCGATTACGGAGGCAGGTATCGTCGGTGGGAAGATGGGCGTCAATGAACACGGTATCGGACTCGTGATTAACGGCCTCGTTTCTCCAGACGATGGAGAGCACCCCTTTCGGAAACCCTTCCATCTCCGCTGTCGGGAAATCCTGGATGCGACACGCTATGACAGCGCACTCGAATCGATTGTCGCCACGCCACACGCCTGTTCGGCCAATTACATCGTCGGTCATGGCGATGGAGAGGTGATAGATATCGAAACGTCGCCCAACCGGACCGATTACATCTATCCACGGGATGGAATCGTCACACACGCCAATCACTTCATGACGTCTGGTTTCGAGAGTCGAATGGAACGACAGCTCCCGGACTCACTATATCGAGCCAACCGACTTCACCGACTGCTCGAACACCAACGTGGAGAGATAGACGCTGCGACAATAGAGTCATCACTTCGAGATCACTTCGGTCGTCCCGCAAGCATCTGTCGACACGAAGATCCGAATTCTCCACCGGAAGAGCGCAGTCAGACGGACACGAGTGTGATTCTTGACCTTCACGATCGGACCCTACATGCCACATACGGGCCACCGTGTGACGAAGACTATCGAACGTACCGACTTGGCGAATAGTGGAACATCGTAGGGTGGGTCCTCCCAACCGCTGATGAGAATGAAACCCGAACGACCACTATCGAGTTGCTCGCTTATCGACTGCATTCCGCGACGAGAATATCGGTCCGTGGATCGTCCCCGATGCTATTTTCGAACATTGTTCAAACGAGCGTTTATTATTTTGGAGAAATATCGTTCAATATGACCCAGCAGGATTCCGAAAGCACGGAGGCAGTCTCGATTCACCATTGGTACAATCCGGATACTAAGCCGCTCAGTATCACTGATGGTGATGACGCGACTGTTTGGGACGAAGATGGAAACGAATTCCTCGATTTCTGTTCGCAGTTGTACTGTACCAACCTTGGCCACAGCAACGAGGCAGTAATCTCGGCGATGGAAGAGCAAGCAAGAAAGATACCGTATGTGTCGTCTGCTAAGCGTTCTCCGACCCGCGATCGACTCGCCAAAAAGATTGCACGTATCACTCCCGACTCCCTATCTCACACGTTTTTCTCGGTTTCCGGAAGCGAGGCCAACGAAATCGCGGTACAAATCGCGCGCGAGTATCAGGATGCATCGACGGTACTCACCCGCTGGCGATCATATCACGGCGGGACGTATGGTGCAGGAGCGCTAACGGGCGATCCGGAAACACGGGCAACGATAGAACGACACGCTGCTACTTCGGGTGCAGCAAAGTTTTTGCCACCCATTCCAAAAGCCTTCGACACCAATGACCCCGAGGAACTGGCACGACGCGCCGGTGAACACCTCGAATTCGTGATTCGAAACGAGGGTCCCGATTCGATTGCCGCAATCCTCACCGAACCGATCGCCGGGACGAGCGGAGCTTTTCCTGCTCCCCCGGGTTATTTTGACCACGTTCGAGATCTATGTGACGAGTACGATATCCTCCTCGTCGCCGACGAAGTCATCACCGGCTTCGGTCGATGTGGTGACTGGTTCGGTGTCCAAACCGAAGACATCGAACCGGACATGCTTACATTTGCAAAGGGTGTCACGAGCGCCTATGCCCCCCTTGCAGGTGTCTCGGTAACACCAGAAATTGCATCGTTCGTTCGGACGAACGGTTTCGACATTGGACAGACGTTCGGAGGACATCCAATGGCGTGTGCTGCCGGCTGTGCAGCGATTGATGAATATGCAGACGGCATAATCGATGGTGTTACCGATCTGGAAGAGGGGCTTGCATCTCGAATTCAACAGATGGCATCGAAGCATGATGTCGTGCATGATGTTCGTGGACGAGGTGGGTTGTGGGCCGTCGAGTTCGCTGACCCGGATACCGAGGATTCTTTCCACGACCCCCGTGTGGACGACGGGAAAAACCCCGTCGGGGCAGTCCTCCATGAATGTCGAGACAGAGGCGTCTTGCTGGGCGGCGGACGCCCTGGCTTCCAGATCATCATCTCCCCACCACTAATCGCAACGCAGGCCGAGATAGACCGGGCAATGGACATACTCGATGACTCGATCACAGCGGTTTTCGACTGACGTTTCGTCCATACCTGTCGGATTTTTCTGAGTATGGATTGAGAATAGCAGAGAAGCAGTGTTATTGGTCAGGCCATCGCTCGATGTAGATCGCCTTATCGGTGTAGAAATGAATCATATCTTCACCTTGGGCATGGAGATCTCCAAAGAAGGAGTCCTTCCAGCCACCAAAGTGGAAGAATGCCATCGGCGCGGCTGTCCCTGTGTTCACACCGAGGTTACCAGCGTCGACCGTATGGCGGAACTTTCGGGCATCGCTTCCTCGGTCGGTAAAGAGACTCGCAGCGTTACCGAACCGACTTTGATTTACGATTTCAAGGGCGTCCTCGAAATCGTCAGCGCGGATGAGCGCGAGGACAGGGCCGAAGATCTCCTCACGGGCGATGCTCATCTCCGAATCGACATCGCCGAAAATCGTTGGTCGAAGGAAGTTTCCGGTATCGGGTGTTTCGAGTTCGCGGCCATCCAAGAGGAGATCTGCGCCGTCCTCGATACCTTCTTGAATGTATCCTTCGACCCGTTCTTGCTGTTCCGGCGTGATGAGTGGCCCCATTTCAGAGTCGTCAGCTAACCCGTCTGCGACAGTCATGTTAGCTGCGTTTTCGACCACTCGATCGGCGAACTCGTCGTACACTTCGTCGACTACAACAGCAACGGGGTTGGCGAGACATCGTTGGCCGGTGTTCGCGAAAGCGGATCCGATAGTCTGCTCGGCAGCGAAGTCAAGGTTAGCAGATTCGGCGACGACGATGTGATTTTTCGCACCACCCTGTGCTTGGACCCGTTTTCCGTTAGCGGCAGCGGTTTCATAGACGTGCTTTGCTACCGGTGTGCTTCCAACGAAGGATACCCCAGCAATATCATCGTGTTCCAACAGTGTATTGACCGTCTCCTTACTCCCGTTCACGAGTTGTAAAATCCCATCGGGGAATCCGGCTTTTTCGACGAGTGCAAACAAGTACTGGGCGGTCAACGGGTCTCGTTCGCTGGGTTTGAGAATAAACGCGTTACCAGTGGCAACTGCATAGGGGAGGAACCAAAGCGGAATCATTCCCGGGAAGTTGAACGGCGTAATTGCAGTAAACACTCCGAGTGGCTTGCGGACGGCGGTTTCATCGATTTCGGGGGCAGCGTTTGGGAGATGACCCGCTTGCATGAGCGACGGGATACCACAGGCGACCTCTACGTTTTCGATGCCTCGGCGAAGTTCTCCTTTTGCTTCTTGAAACGTTTTTCCGTGCTCTCTGACCAGCAGTTTTGCGATTTCGTCTTGATGTTCTTCGAGCAATTGTTTCAATCGAAACAGGGGTTGGATCCGTTCTTCAACTGGAATCTCCCGCCACTCCTCGAATGCGTCGTATCCCGCCTCTATTGCCTCGTCGACATCGGAACTGGCACTGAACTTCGTATGCGCTATCGTCTCTTCCGTCGCGGGATTTATGATATTTTGACCGTCGGTGCCGCTCGGGCCTCGCCATTCGCCATCGATGTAATTCTGTACGGAATCGATGTCGATCGGAGTTTCCATCGTCATGTGTCATGTGCGCATTTGTCTCCCCACCTCATAACACTTTCTCACCAAATCCAATGCTCGGTTTAATGTACGAACATTGTTCTGAATCAAGGTATTCAAGAGGACAATATTCTACTACGTCGTGAATTCACCAAAGATTAATCAACTCTTGCAGAGTAGAGGAAATAGAACGATGTCCGGTCAAGAAAGCGAATCAGATACCACTCTAAATGAAATCGAACGGACTGACAAAGAGTACGTCTTCGGCACGTGGTCATTTCAAAGTGAAGTGAACCCAACGCAGGTAGTAGATACCGACGGCGTCACCTTCACAGATGCTAACGGGAATGATTACATCGACTTTTCAGGACAACTCATGTGTTCAAATCTCGGTCATTCCGCTGAGCGAGTTACGGAAGCTGTCTCTGATCAGATCAACGAAACGGCATATGTCGCCCCGGGCTTTACTACGGAAGCACGTGCAAAGCTCGGAAAAAAATTAGCAGAGGTTACACCCGGTGACCTTTCGAAAACGTTCTTCTCGACGAGCGGTACGGAAGCGGTCGAGGCTGCAATTAAGATTGCACGGTTCTATACTGGAAAACAAAAAATCATCTCCCGATACCGGTCCTATCACGGAGCGACCTATGGGTCAATTAGCGTTACAGGAGACCCTCGTCGGCTTGCAGCAGAGCCCGGGATCCCAGGGACGATCAAAGCCCCAGATCCGTACGCATATGGTTCGACATTAGATCCGATGCAGAGTCTCGAATACATAGAAGAGATGCTGAAATTGGAGGGCGATACAGTTGCAGCAATACTCGTCGAACCCATCGTCGGTTCGAATGGTATTCTCGTGCCACCTGATGAGTATCTCCCCCGACTCAAGGAGATCGCACACGAGCATGGCGCCCTCTTGATTTGTGATGAAGTGATGTCCGGATTCGGGCGAACTGGCGAGTGGTTTGGCTGTGACGTTTTTGACGTCGAACCCGACATTATGACGATGGCGAAGGGGTTGACCGGAGCGTACCAACCACTTGGTGCTACCATCGTCAACAGTGAAATCGCCGAGTATTTTGACGACAACATGTTTTGCCACGGGCACACCTATTCCGGTCATCCAACGGCGGTAGCTGCAGGGCTTGCAGCTGTCGAAACCTATCAATCGGAAAACCTCATTGATCAAGCTCGAGAGTCGGGAGAGTATCTGGGGACTCGTCTTAATGACCTTGCAATCGACCATCCCAGTGTGGGTGACACACGGGGTGTTGGACTCTTCCGTGGAATCGAACTGACGAAGAACCCGGAAAAACGCGTCCCGTTCGGAACTCGGGAGGACAAAGTCAGTAAGGGGAGTACGGTCGTCGATGAAGTAGCGAGCAAAGCCTATGAAAACGGTGTCTACGTCGCGAACATGATTAACACTCTCATTATCGCACCACCACTCACGATTACGGATGCCGAAATCGACGATGCGGTTGCTGCACTCGATATCGCTCTCGAGGTCTCGGATAATGCGATGGAGGAATGAATCATGGAATAAGGACATCCTCACTTGCCGACATCCACAACCAGAATATCTGATTTGTGGGAACCAAGGATCATCCCTGGTGCATGAGCAATTTTCCCCTGATTTAGTTTACAATGTAGAAAAATATGATTTATTTGTGCTTCATTGATCACAATTCTTTTCACCCATGAGAGTTATTTCCTCACATGGCAGTTGAGACCATTATTAGCGGTGGAACAGTTGTGACCGCTACCGGAGAAACCGACGCTAGTATCGCCATCAACGATGGGAAGATCGTCGGGATAGGAACGGATGAAACGCTCCCGGACGCAACCGAAACGATCGATGCGTCCGGCTTACTCGTGATGCCCGGTGTGATCGACCCTCACGTACACATCGACGATATGTTCTCCATCGACAGCTACGAATCTGCGACTGGTGCCGCTGCTGTCGGTGGGACGACTTCTTACATCGACTTTGCATGGCAAGCATGGGACGGTGAGCTGGGAATTTGGGATGAAGATGGAACGCTACTGGAAGGCGTCAAGCGAAAACAGGAGAAAGGGGAAGACGCGCTGGTTGATTACAGTCTTCACGGTGCAATCACACGAGAGGATCCCGCCGTTTTCGATGAAATCCCCGACGTAATCGATACTGGTGTGACGTCGTTCAAGATGTTCACCGCATACGAGCATGGCCTTTCGAACGGATTCATGAACAGGGCCATACAGCATATCGCAGAGGAAGATGCCGTCGGTGTGTTTCATACGGAAGACCCGTCGATCTGTGATTCGCTGACCGAGCAATTCAAAGAGGAAGGAAAAGGAGATCCGGAGTGGTATCCGAAATCACGTCCGGATTATGCAGAAGCCATGGCGGCCGAGGATGCAGCGCGAATGGCGGTCGAAGCAGGGATGAAATACTACGGGATACACACGACGTGTCGAAAAGCAGCTGACATTCTCGAGTATTTCCAGGACGATGGTAGTATGATTCGTGCTGAAACCTGTACCCATTACTGTACACTCGACGATTCGATCTTCGAGGAGATGGGCAACCTACCCATGATTGCACCGCCGATTCGAAAGCCGGATGACGTCGAAGCGATGTTTGAGCACCTTCACAACGGCTGTCTGAGCGTCGTCTCCACCGACCACTGTGGATATCGACTCGACCAAAAGCAAGTCGAAAACTGGTGGGATAGTGCGTTTGGAGCCAACGCTCTCCAAGTCAGTTTGCCGGTGTTCTACGATGAAGCGGTGAATCACAGAGGATTCTCACCGTCGTTCGTGGTACAGGTGATGTCCACGAACCCCGCCGATACGTTTGGACTCCCGCAAAAGGGAACGTTGGAAACGGGGACGGACGCGGATATCGTCCTCATGGACCCGGATGAAACGTATACCATCACTGCCGACGACAACGTAAGCAAAGCCGAATTCTCGATTTACGAAGGGCGAACGGTCACCGGTCGCGTAAAGAAAACCCTCGTCCGAGGTGACGTTGTCGCAGAAGACGGGGAAGTCGTTGGAGACCCAGGATATGGGGAGTTCATCGAGCGTGAAGTTCCCGACTGGGATACACATTGAACAACCGAAACTCGCCGAGGTCGCTATTCCGAATTAAACTCGGCGAAGACGTCAATGACTTCCTCTACATCATCACCCAACGAGTAGAGAACGGGCTCAGTACATCCTGCATCGCAATAATCCTGCACACGGCTAACGACGTCCTCAGAGGTCCCCGCAGCAACGACGTTCGTCACTATCTCGTCATCAACGAGAACGCTCGCACGTTCGATATCCTCTGCCGTCGCGGGCCAACTTCCCAATTCCTCTTCGACCTGGTCACCGAGCTCTGGGTCGATCCCCGATCCTTTCTTGATATGTGGCTGCTGTCCGATGTACTGTGTTACTAGCCCACGGGCTTGGTCAATCGCGCGTTGTCGATCCTCGTCCATTGAAACTGCGATCAGCTGTGGTCGATCGACATCCTCGATAGAGCCACCCTGTTTTTCGACTCCTTCCTTGAGTTTCTGCATGCCGAGTTCGTTGTGTTCGGGTGGAATGAGATAGTTCATGAATACACCGCCCGCAATTCCGTTACCCACTAGTTCACCGGTGAGTTTGTGCATTGTCGGGCCCGTTGCACCGATGTATATCGGGACATCTCGTGGTGAGGCATTCGAACGGACGAGATCAAGTTCGATATCTTCGACGTTGAGTGTTTGACCCTCGTAGGTCACGTTCTCGAGGTCGAACAATTTCCGGACCACTGTACAGTATTCCCACATCCTTCGAAGCGGCCGTTGACGGTCGATTCCGACCTTGGATGCGAGGGGGTCCCACCAAGCGCCGATGCCGAGCTTCATCCGCCCCCCGGATAGTTCATCGAGCGTAGAAAACGTCTGAGCCATCAATGCCACGTTCCGTGTATAACAATTCGTCACACCAGGGGCGATGTCTATCTCGTCGGTGACCTGCGTATATGCGCCCATGATAGTCATCGCATCTCGAACGAGACGCGATTCACCTTGCCAAACGGAGTCCAACCCTTTGGATTCTGCATACTGAGCATATCGCACCTCATCGGCGATATCCTCGCGTTCCCAGTTCCAGATACCGACGCGATCGAATTGTGGATCAGCCATGATTAGTCCTCCATTGCGAGTTCGAGTGCGGCGTTCGCGAACGTGTTTGCCGCCATGTAGCAGTCATCCCAGCTCGTATACTCCTCCTCGGAGTGGCTTTTTCCATTCTCACTGACAGCAAACACCATCGACGTATCCATGACATCGGCGACGTGTGTGGCATCGTGGCCAGCGCCGCTGAAAATACGCATTGCGTCGTATTCTAAGTTCTCCGTGGCGTTTTCGACTGCTGTGATATTTTTCTCGGCGAAGTCAACAGATGGAGCACGCATACGTTCTTCCCATTCCCAGTCGAGCCCTTCTCGTTCCGCTGCCATCTCCGCCTCTGCAAGAACGCGGTCGAAGGCATCTTCGACGATTTCATCACTTGGATCACGAAAGCCCCAAGTAAACGTCACCTCACCAGGGATGATGTTGATCGAGTTCGGTTGAACGTCCATGAAACCGGTCGAACCGACGGTTCGCTCCCCGAGCGAATTCGCTATTCGCCGAATTTGTGTGATTACGTCTGCGGCCCCAATGAGTGCATCGCTGCGATAGTGCATGGGCGTGGGGCCTGTGTGATCGGCCTCACCATAATAGGTAATTGCACCCCAGGTGAATCCGACGATGCCCGTGACGATTCCGACGTCCATGTCGTTTTCTTCTAGATAGGGTCCCTGTTCGATATGTAGTTCAAAGTAGCCGTCGTAGTTCTCCGTCGGAGTTGCAGGTACATCTCCTTTGTATCCGATTCGTTCCAATTCGTCCTCGAATCGATTTCCATCTTCGTCTGTTTTGTCGTATTCTTCCTCGAGTTCGTGGTTACTGGCCCACACGCCACTCCCCTGCATCGCAGGTTGATACCGTGACCCTTCCTCGTTCGTCCAGTTGACGATCTCGACTGGATGTTCGGTTTCTATTTCCTCGTCGTTGAGAGTACGGATGAACTCGAGGGCAGCAATGACACCAAGCGCACCATCGTATATCCCTCCGTATGGTTGTGAGTCGAGGTGTGAACCGAGCAGAATAGTCCCCTTATCGGGATCACTGCCCTCCCTTCGACCGAACATGTTTCCGAACTCGTCGATACGAATGTCGAGTCCCTCGTCATCCATCTGCTCGTAAAACCAGTCTCGGATTTCTCGATCGTCGTCAGAAAGGGTCAAACGATGAAGTCCACCGTTTTCAGTAGCACCGATTTCTGCTTGATTTTTCATCGTATCTACAAACCGTTTCCGGTCTATCTTGATGGGCATACCAACGATGGCGATGTAAACACTATTAAGTCTTTTCCCGATAATTGAGCTAATTTTGCTAAGATTATCCCAGTATGCTTTACAACGTCCTATTTTAGCACAAAGATTTAAATAGGTGTATGCAATGCCATGGAGTATGGTATCTCAAGAAAAGGTGGTTAATCCATGAGCAAAAATGCACAAGACAATGTCAGTGATACGACGGAGCTCGAGGGATTGAGTCCAATTCCACGGAAAGAACGGACGATGGGCCTCACCCATTATATTCCTGTCTGGTGGTCGTCGTTGATTATCGTCCAAGCTTTCGCTGTCGCGTTTTTCGCTGTCTATCCGCACGGGAATTTGAATCTTGTTCAAGCAGGTATTGCGATCGGGATCGGGACGATCATCGCAACGATATTTTTCATTCTGAACGGGTTCCCTGGCTACGAAGAAGGAATTCCGTTTGCAGTACAGACACGGTCCGCATTTGGCATTCGGGGAGCAGTCATCCCGAACTATCTCAGAATTATTCCAGCCATCTGATGGCTTGGTATCGGTAACTAGATCGGAGCGCTCGCGATTCAAACGATAACGACGACGTTGTGGGGTTTTGGAAACGTCTGGGTGTACTTCGTCCTGTTCGTTCTTCTGAACGTTGGTCTCGCACTCAATGGGATCACATCAATCAAGTGGTTCGATTCGATTGCCGCCGGGATTCTAGGGCTGTTGCTGGCGTATACCGTGTATCTCGTTCTAACGACACAGCAGATACCGAGCGACGTCATCAACTATTCTGGATCGTGGGGAAGTCAGTTCTACGCGACGATTTCGGCAGCAGTCGGGTTCATTATCACTGGTGCCCTCAACGCTTCGGACCTCAGCCGTCATCTCAAGGAAAAGGGAGGTGCCCGAAACCAGGTATTGGGTCACGCGTTCGGTATCGCACCACCGATGATGTTCATGCTGTTGGTGGGGCTTGTCTTTGGTGTCTCGACCGGAAATGCTAACCCAATCGAGGCGATAATGATCGTCGCCCCCAATCCCCTCGTCGGTAGTGCAATGTTGCTGTTCGTATTAGGGGCACAGATCTCCACGAATCTCACTCTCAATATCCTCCCACCCACTCACGTTTTCCAAGATTCACTTGGTATTTCGTGGCGGCAAGGAGTCGTTCTCACGAGTGCACTTTCGGTTGTTTCCTTCCCCTGGTACCTCTTTTCGAGCAACATATTCTACACGTTCATCAACGCATATTCCGTATTCCTTGGTCCGGCTCTCGGGATTCTGATCGCAGATTACTGGATCATCAGAAAACGCGATACTGATATCTCATCCCTTTACACGGTTGATACCAGCTCCAAGTTTTGGTTCATTCGTGGTTTTTCGATATCCGCACTCGTAAGCCTCCTACTGGGAGCAGCCGTGAGTGTTCCATTTCTCGACATCTCGTGGATGGTAGGATTGCCGATTGGATTCGTCTGTTATTGCGGTCTGAAGCGATTCAAATTCGATCGGTTCCTCACCGATACCGTCGCAGGCGCTGACCGGAGTTCCACTTAGAGTAGTAACGATTGATTCTAGAGAGGTGCTCGTATGGTCATTGTGGTGCAGGTATTCGATGGAGAACGTGCAATGTGTAGTCGTCCATCCATCATGATGGATAGTTTTGAAATCGAGAACGTCACGTGTGAATTTCGACGCCGATGACGCCGATGTTGAGGTCACGCGCGAGGGACCGTGCCTGGTCGGTGAAGCTCTGGATCGGTGCGGCGACATAACCGAGATTGACTTCGGATAGGTGGCCGTGGGCTTGATTGATTCCGCGACGGACATCAGCAGCACTCGGGTCGCTGTTGTGGCCTTTCGATTCGATTTCAGCAACCATTGTCGTCGCCGCGTCGGTGAGTAGTGTTTCCAGCTGTTCGCGGTCAGCCTCGAATAGCCAGCGGCTGGATGACCCAATCAGGGCTAGAAGAAATATAGAAGAAAAACTACTCTTTCTTGAATCAACCCCCATCTGCTACCCCAAGATCTCAGTGAGTGTATCCAGATTATAGTTCCGCATTACGTTTGGTTCGTCCTTAATTGTCGAAATTACGTATTTTGAGCTAGTTCTCTCAACCCCATCAATCACTTCGTATTCGTTAATTAAACGCTGAATATGATCACTGTCTGGAAGATGTGCAATGACGATAAAATCAGTATCACCCATCATGAAATGGACTTCAGAAACACCCTCAATCTCGGAAAGCTCTCCTCCAACATGTTGTTGATATTCTGACTCATACTTTGCAAGAACTTCTGTGATCACGGTGATACTAAATCCGGCAACTTTCGAATTGAATTCATAGAGATCGTTCCGAAGGACACCTTGCTCTTGGAGCTTGGATAGTCGATAATGAACAGTTGATTTTGGAATCTCTAGTTTCTCTCCGATTCGTCGTGGACTTGGATCACCAAGCTCGAATACGGTCTTGAGAATTTCGATATCACGGGAATCCATCGTCATCGCCTCTCAAACTTACTTTCCGTCAATATCACGGTTGTGTAGAGAAGAGTATGAATGGTATTCATTGTGACGTCTCCGTTGAATCAGCCAATTGCAAGACGGTATTGGCAAATACCTCGGCCCCAGCGACGGCATCTTCCCATTTGGTGAACTCCTGTTCGTTGTGCGTTTTACCATTGGCACTAGGAACAAAGACAAGCCCTGTTTGCGTCAAATCTGCTAAATAGGAGGCATCATGACCGGCACCGCCGATCATGCGTTCGTGAGATCGCCCGAGTTCGTTGGCAATGGTCTCAAGATTAGTGCAGATCTGCTGTGAGAATTCGGTATGTGGGATCCTCCATAGTTCCTCAAGATCATACTCGGTTCCCTCCCGAGAACAGGCAGATGATAATTCGGCTTCGATCTGATCGATACCACGAGTAATTATATCATTGTCGTACGATCGAAGATCAATGGTAAAACTGGCTTTGGATGGAATTACATTCACTGAGTTGGGTTCAATGGTCATTTCCCCAACGGTCGTTACCACATCATCTCCAAGATGGGTACTTAGCCGTCGAACCCCCGTAATTACGTCTGCTGCGGCAACCATTGAATCCGATCGAGTATGCATCGGTGAGGGGCCCGCATGATCAGCTTCGCCATAGATCGTTGCTTCGAGCCACGCCATACCAAGAATTCCTTCGACAATTCCGATTTCCCATTCATTTTCTTCAAGCACGGGTCCTTGCTCTATGTGAAGTTCTAAATATGCATGTGGTATCTGATTTGGTTCACACGGGGCCTCACCATCATAACCGATTTGATCGAGTGCGTCCTCAACTGAGGTACCCTGCTCATCTGTGGTTGAGAGGATTTCATCGACATCATGAATCCCAACCCATGCCCCACTACCCATCAACGCTGGTTTAAAACGTGACCCCTCTTCATTCGTCCAATTGACGATTTCAATAGGCCGTTGTGTCTCTATGTCCAAATCCTCGAAGACTCGAATTGTTTCCAATGCTGTGAGAACACCGAGCTGTCCATCGTATCGGCCGCCGCTTGGTTGTGAATCTAAATGTGACCCGATAAGAATTGGGTTGGCTGATTGATCAGTACCTGACCGACGTCCGAAAATATTCCCAACTTCATCAATCCGGACTGATAGTCCAAGTGCCTCTAAATCCGATATGAATTTATCTCTGATTTCACCATCGGTTGCTGAAAGAGCTAATCGGTCAAGACCACCTTTGGCGGTCCCACCGACTTCTGAATACCGTTCGAACGTTTCGTGAAACCGTTCCGAATTGATGTCCAGCATGTGTGTGCCAATCTCACCCATGGTACTTACATCTTGTCTAGGTTCAATTCGAAATCTCGGACAAAGTCTCGTTTCTAAAAGGTAAAATGGGACAAATAGCCATATCAGCCAATGGCTTTTTATACTTTGTCTCTGAGTTGAGTAACATGGGTATTAACAACGTGTCTCACGCCACCACACGACGCGGACTTCTCCGTGCTGGTGGAGTAGGAGCTATTGGAGCGTTAGCCGGATGTCTCAAAGGGTTTGGAGGAGGTGAAGGAGGAGGAGGCCTCAAAATCGGGTTTTACGGACCGTTTTCGGGGCCAGCTTCAAACATTGGACAACAAAAGAAGATGGCAGCGAACCTTTCTCGTGAAATGATAAACGAAGAGGATGGTGTACATGGTGAGGACATCACCCTAGTATTTGGCGATTCGGAATCTGAGCCTTCAGCTGGTCGAAACGAGGTCAATCGGCTAATTCAAGAAGAGAATGTAGATGCAATAGGAGGAGGATTTCACAGTGACGTTGCGTTGACAACAATCGACGTGACTAACCAACACGATGTGCCACAGATCATCGACGAAGCGGTATCAAGTGAGATTGTCAAAAAGATTAACAGCAACAACTTAACAAACGTCTTTAAAACGACACCACCTTCGGAAGCTTACGCGGTGGGTTGGCGGCAGCTTATTTCGCAGTTTCAAAAACAGAAGATCGGCTACTTTCCCTATCAGAAAAAGAGAATAGCGTTGATCGGAGAGGATACCTCATATGGCCTCTCCATCATGGATTTAATGAAAGGAGAACTGAATAAAATAGGCTGGAATGTTATCTCGGAAGACGAAGTTGGATTAGACGAAACCGATTTCACCTCCCTTCTCGCACGAATCCAGCAAAATAACCCTGATATCGTTTGGGGTGTTCAAACATCCTCATCCGGTGCTGGGAACCTTGCAAAGCAATTTGCTGGGGCTGGCTTTGAAAATACACATTTCTTCCACAACTATGGTCTCACAATCGAACAAGCTCGGCAAACAGCTGGTAACGCTGCAAATGGTGCGATTACGCTGTTGAATGCGGGTCGCGTAGACAAATTGCTCAAACAACAAGGAGTGCTTCAAGCATGGAATAAAAAACACGATGCCGAGATGACTGGGAGTGCGGCACTCTCGTATCAAAATATCAAGTTGATTGCAGAGTATGCTCGCTCGTTCAATGACTTAGAGGCGTTCAGATCGGCAAGTAACGATCAATGGGCTAAAAAAGTCCTCAATCACGATCCTGTCAAGGGCGGGAGCGGATACATCAAATTCCAGCAAAACCACCAAGCAGCATGGGGAGATCCACAAACACAGTCGGCACTCGGATACCAGATAATTAATGGGAATTTGAACTTTGTATGGCCCCCCAAGTTAGCAGCCAAACAAATAGACGGGAGTGTCTATTAACTCAATGAGTGACTTGAGCAAGGTAGCTGACTTTTTCCTAGTAGGTGGTGATTTCAGTGGAAATTGAGCAAGCTACAACACCGGAGGAGCGTCGAAAAGCTTTCCCAATCCTTCAGGAGCTTCGGTCCCACCTCACTGCAGATTCATTTGACGATTTGTATGCCGAGATGGCCGAAGAAGGATATCGCCTCTTCGTGGGCTATGAAGAAAACGAACCAGTGGCAGTGGCTGGCGTCACAATTTCGACGAACTTCTATTTGGGACGGCATGCGTATGTCTACGACCTTGTGACCACGGAAACACGTCGTTCCGAAGGGTATGGTGAAGAGCTTCTGTTGTTCGTGCACGAATGGGCTGAACAACAGGGTTGCGATGCTGTTGAGCTCGAATCAGGGTTATGGCGAGACGACGCTCATCGCTTCTATGAACAATTAGGATACGAAAAGTACTGTTACTCATTCAAATATGATCTTGACTAACTCACCACCTCAAGGGACCCAGTTTGAACGAGGAGGATTACGTGATCGATTCTACGACTGGGACCACGGACCCACCGGTAGCCGAAGAGAGCCGAAGCCGAGGGATCAATCACTGCTGCAAGGTGTTGATCTGTATGAGTGATGAACTATGCTTTACTCCTGCTACCGAACTTGTTGACCGTATTCAAGACGGTGATCTCTCGCCCGTTACTGTCATTGATGCATTCCTCAATCAGATCGACCGGTTCAACGACCAGCTCACAGCCTATGTTACGGTATGTGATGAGCGTGCACGTTCGGAAGCATTGGAAGCCGAGCAAGCAATCCAGCAAGGTGAGAAATTGGGTCCGCTCCATGGGATTCCAATTGCAATCAAGGATCTCACACGAGTCAACGGTGTACGTACCACGTTTGGTTCCCCCTCGTTTGCTGATCACGTCCCTACCGCTGATGATACAGTTGTCAAACGGCTCCGAGACGCGGGAGCGATCATTCTTGGAAAAACGAATACGCCCGAATTCGGCCGAAAAACTGTAACTGAAAATTCGGTCTTTGGAGCATCAGTCAATCCATGGGATCTCACTCGGATAACTGGCGGCTCATCCGGTGGTAGCGCCGCTGCAGTTGCTGCAGGACTTGCACCGCTTGCACTCGGGTCTGATGCAGCAGGCTCCATACGAATTCCATCCAGTGCCTGTGGAGTGTATGGACTGATGCCTGATTTTGGACGTGTACCACATGGTGCGTCCAATGTAGACGCATACGAGAACAGCTTACCATACACGTACCTAGGACCGATCGCTCGGACGGTCGAAGATGCGGCACTAATGTTGGATGTGATCACCGGTCCTGATCTAAATGATCCGTTTAGTCTCCCAGAAGCCCCCGGTTCGTATCGAGATGATATTGACGAAGAGATATCGGATCTATCAATCGGTTATTCGATCGATTTCGGTGACTCCGTGATCAGCACGGAAGTGAAGGGTTCATTTGAAAGTGCACTTCAGCGTCTCTCAGAGGCTGGTGCAACCGTTGAGCCGGTGACCATCACGTTCGAAGAAACATGGGAAGAACGACACGAAGCGCTCGAACGGATCCTTCAAGCCCGGTATGTTGGTCTCTACGAAAATCTAAAAAGAGATTCAGACGTGGACTTACTGGCAGTTGATACCGAGGTTACTCCAGAAGTCAAATCTCGCATTGAGAAGGGACTACAGATCGGTACTCGAGAACTTGCCGAAGCACGACGGATTAGGACATCGATCTATCGGGAGATTCAATCAGCAGTTACACAGTTCGATATCCTAGCAACACCAACGCTTGGCCGAACCGCATTTGAGCTAGATACAGATCACCCCACTGTCGACGGCGTCTCGGTACATCCAATGCATGGCTGGACTCTGACATGGTTGCTTAATTTGAGCGGCAATCCAGCAGGATCTGTCCCAATCGGATTCTCTGATGACGGCCTTCCCATCGGAATGCAATTGATTGGACCTCGATTCGGTGATCGGGACGTACTCAAAGCGAGTGTGTTTGTCGAACAAACAATGCCATGGGCTGGGTCCTATCCGCCAACAGGGATCACGGAGGGAGACGGATAATGGCCGGACGCACGTCACCAGCGAATGAAGATCAGATCCTCTCTACTGATGGCCTCAAGAAGTCATTTGGGGGAGTTCTGGCAGTCGATGGCCTCGATATCTCGATCGACCACGGCGAATTGGTTGGATTGATCGGTCCTAACGGATCGGGAAAAACGACAACACTGAATCTCATCACCGGGTTTCTATCGCCAAGTGATGGTGAGATCACATTCGATGGGGAGGACATCACGAACAAGAAACCGTACGAAGTGTCGACACGTGGCGTTGGTCGCACGTTCCAGATCTCGAAGCCATTTGGTCGGCTAACTGTCGTAGAGAACATGATGGTCCCAAACGTCTCGGTTGGGCCAGAAGAGCGGGATGAGCGACTTTGGGAACTACTGGAAGAGCTACATTTGGATCATGTCGCTGAAAACCGTGCTGATGAACTCAGTGGCGGACAGAAAAAGCTCCTCGAACTGGCTCGTGTACTAATGCTCGAGCCCGGGCTGATTCTACTCGATGAACCAGCTGCAGGTGTGAATCCCGCACTCATGGATGAGATTATCGATGACATCAAACGAATCAACAATCGAGGAACAGCCATTCTTGTGATCGAGCACGATATGTCCGTCATTAGTGCACTTTGTGAACGGGTTATTGTAATGAACGCCGGACGGCAAGTGATGACTGGTACTTTTGAAGAGGTCCAGGCCGATGACCAAGTTCGTGAAGCCTATCTCGGAGGGACGTGAAAATGTCACTAGTAAATTTAGAGTCGGTCGACGCCGGATATGGTGAAAATCAGGTTCTACACGATATTAGTCTCGATATCGAACCTGGTCGTGTCAACTGTATCATCGGACCAAACGGATCCGGGAAATCGACACTTCTCAAATCTATTTGCGGACTCGTCGAGGTGTGGGATGGGTCGATCCGAATTCAAGATCACGATGTGACAAACACTCATCCACGAGACATTATCGAACAAGGTGCAGTCATGCTACCCCAAGGTGGGAACGTCTTTCCGGAAATGACTGTCCAAGAGAATCTTCGGATTGGAGCATTCTTAGTCGATGATACGGGATTTTTGGAAAATCAGTATGAGACAGTGTTTGAGATGTTTCCAATTCTCGAGGAGAAACGGAATCAACGAGCTGGAGAACTCAGCGGAGGCCAGCAAATGATGGTTGCATTTGGCCGTGCACTGATGGCCGATCCGAAAATTTTGCTCCTCGATGAACCAAGTGCAGGACTTGCCCCAGATCTGGTTGATCTCGTCTTTGAACAAGTGGCTAGACTCAAAGACGAAGGTCGGGACATGATCATTATCGAGCAGAACATCCGAAAGGTCCTCGATATCGCCGAATACGTTTACGTCCTTGACCAAGGGCGCGTCGTATTCGAAGGATGGACAGACGAACTACGGGATGAAGACGATATCATGAAAATGTACATTGGAGAACGGCACGAATGAATTGGGAAATAAACACTCGGATCATTCACTACAATCGAAAGAAGAGTGATCCTACGGCGATCACGAGGGGGGTGAAGTAGTATGGTTAGTCTCGAACTCATTATTCAACAAATTGTCAACGGTGTGTTCTTCGGGGGACAGCTTGCACTGATTGCAGTTGGACTGACTCTGATTTGGGGTGTCGCTCGTGTTCTCAACTTTTCCCATGGGGCGCTGTTTATGATCGGCGGATTTGTCGGATTTTTTGCGTTGGAGATCTCTGGCAGTATTTTCGTCGCGATTCTCAGTTCGATTCTGGTCGTGTTTGTGGTCGGGTGGATTATCGAATACGCACTGATCGAGCCGCTACGAGACCGAGAAGAATTTGATATCTCATCAATGGTAATCACGCTTGGATTTGCAATTTTCATCGAAAACACGATCCTCGTCGAGATCGGTTCGAGTCGGCGTGCATTCCCCCAAATAACGAATGCAGCATGGGAGGTAGCAGGCATCACCGTGAATGCACAACGACTGTTGATCTTTTTGATCTCGGTCGTAGCGCTAAGCCTGCTGTTTCTAGTTATCACTCGAACGAAGCTCGGACTCGCTATTCGAGCAGTCTCACAGGATAGTGAAACAGCACTTCTCATGGGTGTCCGTCCTAAGCGAATTTATGCAATTACCTTTGGAGTGAGTGCTGCCCTCGCGGGGTTAGCCGGTGTACTTCTTGCACCACTCTTTGCGATCTATCCATCAGTCGGGTGGTATCCATTTCTGCTAGCATTTATTGTCGTGATGGTCGGTGGTCTTGGAAGTGTCCGGGGAACGCTTATCGCGGCGATAGGGCTTGCCGTGATTCGGAGCATCAGCATGATCTGGGTTGCAAGCGAAACGGCAATGATCATCTTGTTTGTGATCATGATCGTCATTTTGGTTGCCACACCGGACGGTATCGGAGGGTGGATTAGCGGATGATTGGTCAGACTCTCCGTGCTGCATTCGGACGAACCACTACCCGACTCAGAGAAGATGCTGGAACCCGGAATGGGATACTTTTCCTTCTTGGTGGACTCATCGCCGCGATTGCTCCACTGGTTTTCACGTCCTATGGGATTGAAATCCTAATGCAGTTGTTCATCATCGTGCTCTTAGTCGGGAGTTGGATCTTCATTGCAGGGTACTTTGGAATCTTCACGTTCGCCCACGTCGCCTTGTACGGCGTCGGGGCCTATGCAGCCGTACTATTTGTGGGTGAATTCGGTGTGCCACCACTCCTGTCGATTCTCATAGCCGGGCTTGCCGCCATGCTGTTCTGCCTTCCGATCGCGTATCCCGTATTGCGCCTCAAAGGAGCCTATGTCGGGATGGTGACGTTGGCCTATGCCGAAATCATCTACCGGGGAACGATCATTCTTCGGGATGTGACCGGTGGTCCGACTGGGTACACGAATTTCTCACCTCTCTTTGGTGGTGATCAGCTGCTCATGTACTACTTTGTCGTGAGTGTTGTCGTGTTACTCATGATTGTTCAGTATGGGTTCCTCGTCAATCGATTTGGCTTGGTAGCTCGTGCGATTCGTGAATCAGAAGAAGCTGCAGAAATGCTCGGGAATAACGTCCCTCGCTACAAGCTCTCTGGATTCGTTATTGGCTCGGCCATCGCTGGTGTTGCTGGCGCACTGCAAGCATATACCCTCCTCATCATTTCGCCTCCAATGCTCCAGTTGTCCCAGATGATCGAGATAATGGCAATGGGCATCATTGGCGGCCCACGGATGATCGGAGGGGCTGTCTTCGGTGGGGTTGCTGTCTTCGGCCTTTCAGAGATGCTCCGGGATGTCGGTGAGGTTCGTTTGATCATTTGGGGTGCCTTGTTAGTCATCGTGACGTTGTTCTTCCCGAACGGGCTTGCTGGGAGTGATTTCGGCATTCGATCGCGAGTCCAGGAGCTATTCGACCGATGAGAGAGATATTTCGAGTCAGGAGTTATTCTCAGATCCGAGGGGAGAACTGGCCGCCACCAAGTAATTGCAACAGTCACTGAATTCCGAGGATTGACTAGCGACTGAGAACAACCATAGACGCTCACAATACACAAACAATGTCCACTAAAGCTGCACTCGAAAAAACAATAGACGCGAAAGAAACGGATCTCATAAATTTGGTAACCGACCTCGTCGAAGCTCAGACGGTAACTGGTAACGAAAAGCCCGGACAAGCGGTCGTCATTGATCAACTTGAGTCGATGGGATTAGAACCAGATGTCTGGGAGCCATCGGCTGACGAACTTGCCGACCACGAGGGGTATTTTCAAACCTCTTCATACGATGCCGTAGGATACGACGACCGACCGAACGTTGCAGTACGGATCGAAGGGGGAGATGGCCCCACACTTACTCTCGGCGGTCATATCGATGTTGTCGATGTAACTGAAAGCGAGTGGGAGCGGGAACCATGGACAGTCACCAAAGAGGGAGACATAATCTACGGGCGCGGTGTGGCCGATATGAAGGGTGGGTTGGCAGCGGTGTTACTTGCAATCGAGGCACTTCAGCACTCTGAAGTTGAACTCGGCGGTGATCTCATCTTTCAAAGTGTTGTTGAAGAAGAGGATGGTGGTATTGGCGGTGCCTTATCTACGCTTGAACGCGGCTATGTTCCTGATGCAGCTGTAATCGCTGAGCCGTTCGATATTCCAAATATCGGCATTGCAAGTGCGGGAGTCATGTATTTCCGAGTAGAGGTGCCTGGAAAGAGTGTTCATGCTGCCTGGGGCCACGAAGGAGTCAACGCAATAGGGAATGCGACGAAGATCTACCAAGCGATTGAAGAGCTCGATCAACGACGAAAAGCCGAAATTGACTACGAGCCTGCCTATCGAAGTGATCCAGACCTCGAAGGGAATGTGACAAATATCAATATCGGGATGATCGAAGCCGGTGATTGGCCTTCGACACTCCCTAGTAAGGCAATTCTGCAAGGCCGTGTCGGATGGCCACCTGGTGAAAGTCGAGAAGAGGTTCGAGAGCAGATCGAGAGTACGATCCGAGAGGCAGCAAATGATGACCCTTGGCTCAATGACCACCAACCATCGGTTGAGTGGTTTGGGTGGCAGGCAGTTCCGCATGAGATCAGTCCCGAGGCAGAGATTGCACAGATCTCAAAGCAAAATGCTGAGCGAGTTACGGGAGAATCTGGGTCATTTGTGGGTGGTAATGCCGCGCTCGATGAGCGGTTTTACGCACTCTACTACGATACTGATGCAGTTTCGGTCGGCCCGGAGGGCTGGAACCTTCACGGTGCTGATGAACACACCACGGTCCCTGCATTGCTCGAGACGGCGAAAACGATCGCTGGGATTGCTGTCGACTACTGTGGCGTCGATGAATGAGAATATCCCATACTAGCTCTTAACACGAATGGGAGTCGTTCATTGCAGCACGGATAGAGCAAATCAGCGCAGGAAACGAAACCGGTGCTGTACTCGAAACTATTCCGATTGCTCTGGGAATTCGATAGATTCGATCGTCAACCGCTGCAACTCGATATCCTCCACTTGTGGGAGCCATCCACCGATGCTGTGAACGGTCTCACCATCGTCGACGAATATCGAGACCTGACCGGACACTTCACAAAGTGCTGGGTAGGTATTGTCGGTTGTCGGTCCCGAAAAAATCACATCTGTTATCTGCCCGGATACGTGTCTTTTTTCCCCTGTTACCCTGTCGAATCCCCATACCTTCAGTTGAATCGTCGCACCTTCGTGAAACAGCGGTGCAATATCGGCAACACACTGACGGATATTTACGTACGTGATTGGTGGAGAGGTATCGTGAACCGAGTAGACGGTTTTGAATGAGTCCCACAGCGTCGTCTGATAGTACCAGTGAAAGACATAGGTGAGTGGCCGATTATCCGCGATAATACCGAACTCCGTTCCATTTCCACGTTGTGGAGCAAAGCAAACTTTCGAATGGTCAACGATAACGACGAGTGGTGTAATGAACTCGCGATAGCACACTTCAGACGTCGTATTCTCGAAGTCGAAGGAGTCCTCAGATGGAAGGGACCCATCTTTCGACGGGGAGAGTGATAGTTTGATGAAAATGTCACGATCGTGTGCCTCATGGAGTACGGGGCGGAGTTCGTGGAATTGCTCGGGTAGCACGGCTAGCCGAACCTCGTTTTCTGCGGTCCGAATGTACCGTTTGGTGTGTTCAAGTACCGTCTCGAGTCGCTTGACGACGGTCAAATCGTTCTCGGTGAGTTCGGGTGCATCCCACAAGTCGTCCAATTCGTCGGCCGTATCGGCGAATGCTTCGGCCCGTTGCCGAAGGTCTGTGATGACCGCATCCGGGTCTAGGACGCGTGCCCGAAGATTGTCCTGCTTGTAGATTTCGATATGTCCACTGGATTCGAGATCCCTGAGTACGTCGTAAACGCGTGATTTCGGCACGTTACTCGCATTTGCAAGGTCGATAGCGGAGGCAGACCCTCGTTTCAAAATTTCCAAATAAACTTCGGCTTCGTACTGTGTGAAACCTGCATCTTGGAGTGCTTGCAGGGGTTCCCTTTGCTGCATCAGTATAGACAGATACCAATCGAGTGAATAAAGGGATTACTACTACAGTGAATACGTGGGTAATTCACTTGAAGAGTGATTATAGAATTCATTCACTAACCCGGTTATTATTCTGGAGTAAGATTAATATAGTATAATGTCGACTTCCATTCTAGCTGTACGCCATGCGAAAACAAACCACAAGCAAAAGTTACACGCGACGAACCGCACTGAAACTAAGCGCGACAACGGGGCTGAGTGCTTGTTTTGGAGGCATTGCCGGTTGTCTCGGCGGAAGCGGATCCGATGGGTCTTCGGGGAAGTTGGTAACGAAGGACCATATCGGAGCGAGCGATCCGAAGACTTCACTTTCATACTGGATGCTTCCGGATGCGTCTCACACTTCCACAGAGAACAAGGACTCAGCGAAGGTCATAGAGGAGTTCTTCAAAACATGGGCGAATGACCACTCGGATGCCGGTATCGACATCGAATATCAGACGAACCTCGAGCAGATGAAAACAAAACTGCTACAGGTCGCTGCAAGAGGAAGCGCGCCGTCGATGTCACAAGTGGACTCATTCTGGGTACCTAGTTTCTACGACGACCTCCAGCCGGTAACGGACGTGATCGATGACCCCGATGATTGGTACCCGTTCGTCAAAGATGTGATGGTCCAGGGCGGAGAGTGGAAAGCGGTTTGGAAAAACACCGACTGTCGAGCATTGTACTACCGGCAGGATTTGATGGACAAATACAACGACGGGAACCCACCGGAAACGTGGGACGAACTCATTTCGGTTGGAAAAACCATCAAACAAAAGGAGAATATGAACGGGTACATGTACAACGGAGGCAAATGGGAGGCAACCACGTTCGACAATCTGGCCATGTTCTGGGCGCAAGGCGGCGACCTCGTGAACGACCAGGGGAAGCCAGTTCTAGGGGACGGTTCGAACAAGAAAGCGTTGCTCAACGTGTTCGACTTCTTCAAGCGAACCATCGATTCGGGGATAACCCCGAAACGTGTCGCCAATATCAATGATTATGCGCTTCTCCGGCAAGCAGCACTGAACGGGGAAACGGCGATGTTCCTCGGCGGTAACTGGCAAATTTCGGTGATAAAACAGAAGACGGATAAAAAGACATGGGAAAATTGGAAGGTGGCTAAAATCCCGCAGATGAAAGCTGATATGTCATCTACGGGGACTGGTGGCTGGACCGAAGGTGTATTTGCCACGGACGAATCGAAGCGAAAAGCCGCTGCCGCGTTCGCTGGGATGTATGCGACGAAGGAGAACATGGCGAAGTACTGTAAGGCATCGGGCAATTTGCCGACTCGGAAGTCTGTCTACGAGGGTAAGAAATACTTCTCGGAAGACCCGTACATGCAGGTTTACAAGAAGCTGCTAGAGGACGGTCGAGCCCGCCCCGGCTATCCAATCTATCTCACCATCTCTTCGGAGTGGCAGGCCGCCGCCGGAAAGGTCATCACAGGACAGGCTTCTCCAGAAAAGGCCGTGAACACGATGATCAGCAACGTGAATTCCCAATACAACAGCTGAGAAAGACAGACATGACAACGTCGATAGAACCCACGGAAACGTGGGATCGTTCGGTTGATGTTCGAGGCGTGAACTCTAACCGAGGAGCGATCTGATCCAATGTCGGTACAATCGAAACAGCTTCCGGAACGTGCCCATAGCGTACTCATCAGCGTGACAGATCGTCTCGAACCGGTCCTGAACACGCCGCTCACCTGGATCATTCCGTCTGTACTGTTTCTGCTCACGTTCCGCCTCTACCCACTTCTCGAAGCCATTCGGATGAGCTTCACGAATATGAATCTCATTGAGCCGACGTATCAATACGTCGGATTTGAAGCGTTTAATCGGGTGATCTCATCACCATCCTTCTGGACGATGGCACGAGTGACGGTTATCTTCGTCGCTATCAGCGTCATTCTCCAGATCGTGTTGGGAATGATCCTCGCTCTCGCAATCAATCATGGTGTGCAAAAGCACCTCTACGGCAGCGTCTCCACACGCATTGCAGTGTTGTCCGCGTGGGTCATCCCGGGAATCGTGATCGGAATCCTCTGGAAGATCATGCTGATCGAGACGAACTACGGAATCGTGAACTACTTCCTCGTGCAATCGGGATTTCACGTCGTCTCGTTTCTGTCAGACCCACAGATAGCGCTCCTCTCGACGATTGCCGCCAACACATGGCGAGGGACTGCATTTTCGATGATTATGTTGTATGCTGGTCTCCAACAGGTGCCACAACATCTGTACGACGCAGCGAGGGTAGATGGAGCAAGAGCACTACAGCGATTCCGGTACGTCACGCTGCCACACATAAAGCCAGTCGTATTCATCAACCTCGTTCTGATCACCATCTATACGCTCAACACGTTCGACATGATCATGAGTCTCACCGGAGGTGGCCCCGGACACGCGACACAGGTGCTCGCGCTCTTCATGTACGACATAGGGATCCAACAGTTCCACCTCGGCCAGGCCGCTGCGGTGGCGGTGATGATGCTGGCGGTAAACGTCGTGATGACGGTCATCTACATGCGGTTGTTCATCAGCGAGGAGGGGTTCTGAATGAGCACGAAAACAGATGTACGCTCCGCGGTTAGTGACATCTCGACATACAAAGTACTCACGTACCTTGTGTTCGCTGTCGGGATGGTCCTCTTCCTGTTTCCAGTGTTCTGGGTCATCTCGATGAGCCTTCGACTCCCCGGCGAGGTACTCACCTATCCGGTACAGTTGATTCCACAACAGATCACCTTCGAGCCATATCGTCAAGTGTTACAGGATTCGTCGATGACGACGTGGATTTTCAACTCACTGAAAATCGCGATATTGGAGGGGGTCGGTATCATCCTCGTGGCGGTACCTGCGGCCTATGCGTTCTCTCGGTTTGAATTCAGAGGGAAGCGGTATGCGTTGTTCACCATTCTCTTGTTCCAGATGATTTCACCGGTTGTCATCGTGATTCCGATGTATAACATGATGGCAGAGTTGAACCTCCTCAATACGCACTTCGGACTCATCATGTTGTACATCGGCCTTCAGGTACCGTTCTCGATTTGGCTCTTGAAGAGTTACTTCGACACCATCCTGTCCGGACTTGACGAAGCGGCACGTGTCGACGGGTGTAACAGGCTACAAACGCTGATCTACATCCTGTTACCGTCGATGGGACCTGGCATCGCGGTGGTCGCCATCTTCAACTTCGTCTTCTCCTGGGCGGAGTTCGTGATGGCATTCACGATCCTCGGTGAATCAGACCTGTACACCGTGTCTATCGGCCTGTTCTCCTTCCAGGGGCAGTACTCGACAGACTGGCGTGTAATCTCGGCGGCCAGCGTTATCGCGATGCTACCGCTTCTCGTCGTGTTCATTGGACTACAGAGATACTTCGTTAAGGGTCTCGTGGAAGGGGCGGTCAAAGGATGATCACCGACCGACCAATGACGAACAGCAACGATTCGCAGAACAATTGTGGAGAGCGGACAAGTACGATTGACGGGAAATAATGTCAAACATAAACATAGAGCATCTGACCAAGAAGTATCGAGATACCGACGGTGATGGCATCCTCGCGGTGGACGACGTTGACATCGAACTTGCAGATAGTGAGTTCCTCGTCCTGGTCGGTCCCTCGGGATGTGGTAAATCAACCACGCTTCGCTGTTTGGCTGGGCTTGAATCGGTGACATCCGGAACCATATATTTCGGTGGCCAGGATGTTACCGATCAGACCCCCGAGGAACGCAATATCGCGATGGTGTTCCAGAACTACGCACTGTATCCGAATATGACTGCAGAACAGAACATAGGATTTGGATTGAAGATGACGACCGCACTCTCGAAAGACGAACGAACCGAACGGGTACGAACAACGGCGAAGATGCTCGACATCGAGGACCTACTGGATGATAGACCCAAAGAGTTGTCCGGTGGTCAGCAGCAACGAGTGGCCCTGGGACGGGCGATCGTTCGCGAACCAGAGGTGTTCCTCATGGACGAGCCACTCTCGAACCTGGATGCCAAACTCAGAACGACGATGCGAACGGAAATCCAACAGCTGCAGTCAGAACTGGGTGTCACGACGGTGTACGTCACTCACGACCAGACAGAAGCGATGACGATGGGCGACCGAATCGCCGTCTTGAACGGTGGTCGGTTGCAACAGATTGGAACACCGCTCGAATGCTACTACGAGCCGAAGAACCTGTTCGTCGCGAACTTTATCGGCGAACCATCGATGAATCTGTACCCCTTCGAAGTGAGTGGAAACGAATTAATCGGAAACGATATTCGGTATGTCCTTTCGGACCGTCTCAATGAGGCAGTCGGAGACCATCGCCATGTCACGCTCGGAATCCGACCCGAAGATATAGAGATAGTGGAACAGGACGACTCCAATTCCTTCGCGGGTACCATCCAAGTGGTCGAACCGATGGGTGACCAGAACTTCTTGCACCTTTCCGTCGGTGGGCAGGAAATAACGGCCGCCGTTCCGGGCGAATACGAAGCCGAAGAGGGAGCGAACGTACTACTCGAGTTCCCAGAGGACAGCGTCCATCTGTTCGCAACAGATAGCGGAGAGGCATTACTCAACTGTAAGCGCCGCAGCACACGTCTTCCGACGATCACTAATACTGGAGGTGAGACGGCATGACCGTCAAACTCGCCGCTATTGGGCTCGGACAGATCTGCATGTACGAACTGGATACATACGATGCTATGCAGGACGTTGAAATCGTTGCCGGTGCAGACATCGCCCCCGCCGGACGAAAGCAGTTCGAGGAGCGATTCGGCGGTCCCGCATACGAGGACTATGAGACGATGTTGGACGAACACGCATCGAATCTTGATGCAGTCACCATCGTAACCCCACATACACTCCATTACGAACAGGCGATGGCTTGCTTGGAGAACGATCTTCACGTTTTTCTCGAGAAACCGCTGGTAACAGATGTAGAAGACGCATATGAACTCGTCGCGACGGCACAACGACGTGACAGGGTCCTCGTCGTTGGCTATCAGCGACATTATCACCCAGTGTATTCGAAGATCAAGAACATAATCGATGATGGTCGACTCGGCAACATCCATACGGTATCCTGTTATATGGGTCAGAACTGGATTCGAAAATTTCCCGACGCGTGGCGGACCGATCCCGCTCTCTCGGGGGGCGGCCAGTTGTATGACTCCGGGTCGCATCTCCTCGATACCCTCCTCTGGACCACGGGGACGACACCTGTCACTGTTTCCGCTGTCATGGACTACGGCGATCACAGTGTCGACGTGAATAGTTCGTTGGCACTTCAATTAGAGCGCGACGGTCGCCCGGTGACTGCCAGTGTCACTATCACTGCGGATGGCGTTCAAGATCCGAATACCTACGAAGGACTCAACATCTGGGGAACAGAAGGTCGATTGACATACGGACAGGATGCCTTGACAGTCACTCGACGAGGAAAACAGCCGGAAACGATCGAACTCGATAGTGATGCCGACTTCCAAACGTTGCTGGCAAGGAAATTAGGAGATTTCATCGAAGCAGTTCGTGGTGAGCACCCGCCGACAGTTCCGGGATCATTCGGACAAATAGTCGTCGCATTGACCGAAGCAGCGTACGAATCCTACGAGACCAAATCCGTCGTCGATGTACGCCCGTATCTCGACACGGAGTCCGTGCCCGAGGTGTGACATCCTCCCCGTCGTAAACGACGGGGCTTCCCACACCCACCAAAGGGCGGTTCGTTGGGAACTTACGGTTCGCACCCCGACAAGGTGCTGGTTATGCCACATAACCGTTACCCCTATCTGGTCCGGAAAACGGACGAGACTCGGAGGTACCTGTTTGTTTTGTGTCGGTCCGCCGTCCGTGGGCTTACTTTTTGATCAGGCAAACACCCAGTCAACTGCCAGTTATCGGACTGTCAGAATTCGATGAGAACCATCGAATCGACACCAAGAGATACGCATGGAGAGCACCTAAGACTTTCGTTAACAGTGTTTGAACAGATAAAGACGGCGCTGTACCCCGCCCTAAAGGACGGGGTTTTAGCGCCTGCATTAAAGATAACGTACCGCGTCCCGCACGCCTTTCGTTTCCAGTCGTCGGAAGGGAATCCTCGCCGTTTACGGCGAGGAGGATATCACTCGGAATTTAATCCCGACCCATCTACACGGATCACTGTCTCGCCATCGGGAAGGTTCGGTGAATCGACTAGCCGAACTATACGCTTATTGCCTTTTGATTTACGGAGGTAGATGCGAACGGTACTGCTGTGTCCCAAGATATGCCCACCAATGGGCTGTGTCGGATCGCCGAAGAACGAGTCTGGATTGGACGAAACTTGGTTTGTCACAACGATTGCTGCGTTATGTAGATTTGCAAATTGGATCAGGTCGTGCAGGTGCTTGTTGAGTTTCTGTTGACGTTCAGCTAGTTTCCCTCGACCGATATACTCGGCCCGAAAGTGAGCGGTTAGTGAATCAACACAGATTAATCGAACTGGCCATTCAGTATCGGCATACTCGGTTGCGAGTCCCCGAGCCTTCTCGGAGAGGAGAATCTGGTGAGCTGAATTGAACCCTTTTGCGACGTGAATTCGATCCAGAACGTGATCAACTAACTCGGGAAGGGCAGCTTCGTCATCAGCGTCTCCGTCAATGTCTCGATCGATCATCATGGCGTGAAGGACATTGTCTGGTAACCCCCGCACCATATCGTCGATGCGATCCGGACGAAATGTGTCTTCAGTGTCGATGAAGACTGCACGGCCATGGAGGCCACCCCTGTCCTTGGGGAGCTGGACGTTCACACATAGTTGATGAGTAATCTGTGATTTGCCGGAGCCGAATTCGCCGTAAAATTCAGTGATTGATTGGGTTTCGATACCCCCACCAAGCAGCGTATCAGCTGTATCGACCAGTAAGCTGAGTTTTCCGATTTGTTCGCGCTGTCGACGTACGGTGTTTCCAGTTTCGAAGTCGCCGATGTTGGCGGCTTTCCGTGCTGCCTGAATGATTTCACTGGCAGTACGTTCGCCGATATCAGCGGTGTTAGTGAGCTCGCCAGGGCTCGCCACGGCTAGTGCTTCATAGGAATTGAATCCAGCCTCGAGAAGTTTATCGGCTGTTGTAGGACCAACTCCTGGTAGCTGGTTGAGCTCTGCTGCCATATGTGACCAATGCACATGCATTCGCATAAACCCTCGTTAACAGGGGAGTGGAAGTGAAAATGCATTCGAGAGTGGGTTCATTCCCTGCTTAGAGACACTCTACCTTTGTTAGCTTATCTGTTATATTTGTTTTCGAGCGCTAATTCTTCATGGGCGTGGCTTTCTCCTCGAATCTCCGTTAAGAAAGACCAGTTCATCAAGACGCTCAAGAAGAGAGCGATAGAGTCAGTGAAACCGAATTGAATTACTGTGTTGGCGACGGAACGAGGTGACGTGGATAATCGGTGAGATTCTCATACCCCGACTGTGTGACTATGACTAAATCTTCGATACGCACACCTCCCTTTTCAGGATGGTAAACCCCCGGTTCAACCGTAATGACGTGGCCAGCCTTGAGCGGTTCCACACTCGACAGTGAGGGTGCTTCGTGGAGGGAGAGACCGACACCATGACCGGTTCCGTGATACATCCCTACAGAGACGTCGCCCACAGCAAACCCACGGTCGGAGAGCACTGCACTGGCTGCCTGATGGACTGTTTGTGCTTCGGTTCCCTCACCATTGTCGAGGGCAGAAAGCGCCGCATCTTGAGCATCACGGACGGCATCGTATGCGGATCGAGTCCACGTATCGATTTCCCCGACGACGAACGTGCGAGTTAAATCAGCATAATAGCCGCTTTTTCCACGAGGAGAAATATCCAACAAGACAGTTTCTCCGGCGTGAATTTCATCGTTGCCAGTAAAATGTAGATCACTACAGGACCTCCCTGCACCAATGACTGTATTTCCCGCGTCCTGAACGCCCTGCTTTGCCAGAACAGCGTTTACCTCTCGTCGGAGACATTCAGTGGTCAACGCTTCTCCCTTCCAGTGAACGGCGTCTTGCTGAACTGCTGTCTCCGCTAAAATCGCTTCAGCACGGGCCATACCATGTTGTACAGCAGTTTGAACGGACTCGATTTGTGTGCGCTCGTTCGATGTCTTCTGTGCACGACCAAAATCCGTATCAGTTGTACATACCTCGAAGTTGTCTTCGAGCGTGGAGATTACCCGATAGGAAACGTGGCTTGGGAGTAGTATCCGGGTCGCGGCAGTAAGTTCGTCGATCGCTTCGATTGCTCGTGTGATTGGAGTCGTGCCATCCTGTTGGTTATCAGTTCGAACAACATCGCCAATGAATTCTCTTTCTGCCTGTTCTCCAAAGAGACGGGGGGCACAGAGCACGCTCTGTCCCGACCCATAAACGAACGCATAGTCGCGATCTGGGCCCGAAAAGTGTGTACAATAGCGAAGCAAGTTGTCGAATCGATCACCGATATGAACGAAGGCATCAGCATCGTAGGCTTCGAGTTCATGCTCAAGCGCCTCTTGCAGTGACTTATGCCGAGAGACCATGCTTACCATCGAATGATATTGCTCTCGAGGTCTCGTGGATAGTAGGTAATTTGTTCGACACCATCTTCGGTAATCAGGATGGTGTCGGAGTGTCGATAGCCAGCACTATCCGGGATATAGATTCCAGGCTCAATTGAGTATGCATGGCCAGGTTGCATTACCTCATCGCTTCCACGGTCGATGAACTCTCGTTCGTGTCCCTCCATGCCAAGATTGTGACCCGTATGGTGTTGGGTGAACTGGAGGACTCCTTGTTCATTCAGATAATCATGCACAGCTTGGTCAACATGCGAACAGGGGACCCCAGGACCACTTTCCTCGATTCCGATCGTTTGAGCTTCCAACATAATCGCAAAGTAATCTCGCTGTTCATCCGTTGGTTCTCCCATAAACATCGTCCGTTCGAGTTCACTCTTGTATCCCCCTACATTGGCGCTCGCGCCTGTAACTAGGACATCACCTTCCTGCAGTCGGCGGTTTTCGGTTAATCCGTGTGGGAGTGCAGTGTTCGGACCAGAGAGAAAGCCACAACTGGCTGGGAATCCTCCTCGAAGATGGGAATCGTATCGGGAACCAAGCGTATCCAGCAGTGCCATCGATGCATCGAGACTCGCTCGTTTCGCAACCCAGAGCTCGTGTTTGCCCGGCTCTGCGTAGTCTTCGAGATATTGGTGTGCGAGATTCCCCCATTCAGCTGACCGCCGCATCAATTCAAACTCAACATCGGATTTCACCTTCCGGAAGTCAGTAATCCAGTCGACAGTGTCGACGGTGATATCGGTAAAGGTGTCCAGTGTCGGTCCTGCGTATCCCCAATAGCCAGGCGCACCGTTTGAATCCGCTGCGACCGATTGCACGTCTAAGTCCGCTAACATCGACGCGATCGTCTGTTCGGGTGTTCGACTCTGATGCTCGTAATACTCACCGTCACCATCACCTGGGTAATCATAATACACGTGAACACCCTCGATAACGGGGAATTCCTCACTCTTTGCCCGGTCGGCTTCTAATCGGGGAACAGTAATGTCGACACGATCGGCTGTTACCACAAGACAAACTGGGCGTTCCGTTTGGAGATGATGATACCCTGTTAGCCACTCGATACTCGTTGCGGAAAAAAGACAGAGCGCATCGTACCCTTTGTTCGCAAATTCGTTTCGTATTGTTTCGATTCGAGATCCGAATTCCTCAGTCGGCACGCGGGTTAATGCCATGGTACTAGATAACAAGTTAAAGGTATAAGCGTACGGCAATCAGCAAACGGGACGACTATTGCTCGTAGTGGTGACACGCACAGGTGTGTCCTGGCTCGATATCACGCATGTCCGGGTTCGTTTGCTCACAAACCTCTCCAATATAAGCCGGGCAACGAGTATGGAATCGACATCCACTCGGAGGATTCTCGGGGCTTGGGACATCGCCTGTGAGAACAGTCCGGTCCGTCATCGGTTCAGGTGATGGCCGTGGTACACCAGAGAGTAGTGCTTTCGTATAGGGGTGTTTTGGATCGGTGAAGAGACGGCCGACGGGGGCAACTTCAGCCAATTCACCCAAATACATCACAGCAACCCGGTCACAGATATGGCGAACGACGCTCAGATCATGACTGATGAACAAATATGTGAGATCGTACGTGTCCTGGAGATCATCCATCAAGTTCAAGATTTTCGCTTGCACACTCACGTCAAGTGCTGACGTCGGTTCATCGGCTACGACTAACGTTGGATTGACACTGAGCGCGCGGGCGATAGCAACGCGCTGGCGCTGCCCTCCGGAAAACTCGTGGGGCGCACGGCTGACATGGTGATCCTGCAATCCAACCTCACCGATGAGTTCGTACAGCCGATCTTCTCGTTTCTTACGGCTCCAGTCAGTAAGTGCCTCCATTGGCTCTGTAATCAGATCTGCCACCGTCATCCGGGGATTCAGGCTCGAACCAGGGTCTTGGAAGATAATTTGAATATCTCGACGAAGGTCGCGCATTTGTCGCTTCGAAATCGAGGAGATATCCGTCCCGTCAAAGTAAATACGCCCGTCCGTCGGGTCGAGCAGTCGCACCAACGTTTTCCCGAGTGTCGATTTTCCACAACCAGATTCCCCGACGAGTCCCAGCGTCTCGCCCCGTTCGAGCGCAAAACTCACACCATCGACTGCCTTCACAGCCCCCGTTTGTCGGCGAAGTAGGCCGCTCCGAATCGGGAAGTGTTTTTTCACAGCTTCTGCGACGAGCAGAGTCTCGGTCGTTGCGCTCTCACGGAATTGTTGTGATTGACTCATTGTTGCTTGGTGGGTGAATTCAGCCATGGTGGCTCTGTCTCGATTTGCTCATCGTACAGGTGGCATGCGACCGAATGATCGACATAGTCATCAGGCGGTTCGAGTGATGGATTGTGAGCATCACACACATCGCCGATATACTCCGGACATCGCGATGCAAACCGACATCCTTCGGGTGGGTCGATGAGTTCTGGAACGACGCCGTCGATCGTCGGTAATCGGTCGAAAGCGGTATCTAATCGAGGGATACTCTTGGCGAGTCGCCGAGTGTATGGGTGAAGTGGCGAATCGAACAGCTCTCGCATCGAACACGTCTCGACCACGTTTCCAGCGTACATGACACCGACTCGGTCAGCGATTTCACTGATGACAGCAAGATCGTGACTGATGAAGATGATGCTCATCTCATATTGCTTCTGTAGATCACGGAGCAAATCGAGGATTTGAGCCTGGATCGTCACGTCCAATGCCGTCGTTGGCTCGTCTGCGATCAGCAATTTCGGCTCTGTGACGAGTGCCATCGCAATAACGACACGCTGGCGCATTCCGCCGCTAAGTGCATTCGGATACTGTCCCATGAGTCGCTCGGCATCGGCGAGACCACAATTTTCGAGCATCTGTATCGCCTTCTGACGAGCCTCTGCTTTCGAACAGTCCGTGTGTGCCCGCAGTGGTTCGGTCAACTGGCGTCCGATCGTCAGTACCGGATTAAGTGACGACATCGGATCTTGATACACCATCGTCACATCATCGCCACGGATCTCGTTTATTTCTCGCTCAGAAAGGTCCAATAGCTCTTGACCTTCGTACCGAATCGAGCCACTCAGGATTTCAGCCGGTGGTGTTTGGAGCAGCCGCATCACCGACAGTATCGTCACGCTCTTCCCACAGCCACTCTCTCCGATAATCCCCAGGACCTCATCGTAACCGACCTCTAATGAAACTCCATCTAACGCTTCGACGGTTCCTTCTTCGGTGTGGAAGTGAACGTGCAGGTCCTCGATTTCGAGTAAATTCTCACTCATCTCATCGCACCTGCCGTGGGTCGAGTGCGTCGCGCAACCCGTCTCCCAGTCCATTGAACCCGATCACAGTGAGCATGATGGCGAGGCCGGGGAACGTCGCGATCCACCACGCCGAATCGATATCGCCACGTCCAGCGGCTAAAATGGCGCCCCACTCGGGTTTCGGCGGTTGGACACCCATTCCGAGGAATGACAGGCCAGCACTCCAGAGGATGACCGTCGGAATCGTTAGCGTCGTGTAGACGATGATACTCGATGCCGTATTCGGAAGGACGTACCGGGCGATAATCCGCAGATCGCTCACTCCCGCGGCGTGTGCGGACTCGATGTACTCCTCTTCCATGACGCTCTTGACGTCGCCACGAACGAGACGAGCGAACCCACGCCAACCGACGAGGCTGACCGCGATAATAAGCGGGTAGAGACCACCGCCAAGCATGCCGGCAATGGCGAGTGCGAGAACAATCGCGGGGATTGAGAGGCTAATATCGACGAGCCGCATGATCACACTCTCGGTGAGGCCACCGTAGTAGCCTGCAACGAGTCCAAGGGTAACTCCAATCAGCATTTCGATACCCACGATGACAATTCCAAGGAAAACCGCATAGCGTGAGCCGAAGACAACACGAGAGAACACGTCACGTCCGTATGTATCGGTTCCAAAGAGGTGATCGATACTCGGCGGTTGTTTCAGTGCGGCATAATCCGGTTCAGCAGGGTCGTAGGGAGCGATAATGGGTGCAGCAATGGCAACCACGACGAGAGCAACCACGACGACTAACCCGAATAGTGCGAATCGGTTCCGAATGGTCCGTCGAAACACGGTTGTCCATCGCGCATACCGACCGGTGTCAATCCGTTGGTCGTCTGGCTGGCGTTGCCGAGCTGATTGTTCGGTTGTGTTTGGTGTTGTGTCACTCATATTGGATTCGTGGGTCGAAGTACGTGTACGCCAGGTCAACGAACAAGTTCGCGATGATGACGATAATCGCGTACACGAGAACGGTTCCTTGGACGACGGGATAGTCCCGGTTCAATACAGCGTTGACCAGCAGTCGTCCCATCCCTGGCCATGCAAATACCGTCTCGATGATCACAGCACCTGAGAAGATAAGCGGGATTTGGAGTCCGATGAGTGTGATGATCGGAATCATCGCGTTCTTCATCGCATGGGTGTAGATGACTGCTCGCTCTCCGATACCCTTGCCTCGAGCTGTCCGGATGTAATCTTCATTCAATATCTCAAGCATGGACGACCGCGTCATGCGAGTAAGGAGCCCCGCTCGGCGTGTTCCGGTGGCAACGGCGGGCAGGATTAGCGATGAGATCCATGTGACTGAAAGCACAGTGCCTTCACGGCCGGAAATCGGGAACACCCCGAAATGAACCGAGAAGACGAGGATCAGTATCAATGCCAACCAGAACGACGGCATCGAGATCCAGAATATCGCGAATAGCATGGACAGGGTATCCACCCAGGAGTACTGTTTTACCGCGCTAAGAACCCCAAGAGGAAGGGCGATGATAAGCGTGAGAAGCATCGAACTCAACGCTAACTCCAGTGTTGCTGGGAGCCGCTCGGCAATGAGCGTGGTCACCGGGCGGCCTGAGCGAACCGACGTTCCGAGGTCACCGGTCACCGCCCCAGACAACCAGTCGATATACCGTATATAGGGCGGATTGTTCAGCCCCATCTCTTGTTCGAGCTGATGGACCGCCTCGGGCCGAGCGTTTTGACCAAGCGCAATTTGGGCGGGATTCCCTGGAGCGAGATAGATAATCGACGAGATGACTATCGTCACTCCCAACAGGACCGGTATCATTACCAGCAGTCGACGAACGATGTATTGAAACATGGTTAGAATCCCAATTCAAGGCGGTTCAACCACTCTTGGTCGGGCCACCATGCATGCTGAGTCCAGGCATCCATCCCTGTGACGGATTTTTTATACCCGTATATTTTATTGAATGCACAAATCGGCGTAACTGGTGCTTCTTTAATCACCAGTTTTTGCGCTTCTATGATTGCGCTCTTTCGCACGTTTTTGTCCGGGTTGACTTTTGCCTTATTGAGAAGTGAGTCGAACTTCTTGTTCTGCCAGAGTGAGTAGTTCGTTCCGCCTTCTGTTGCTGTATTCGATCCTTTCAGAATCGGTTCGAGTGCGTTGACCGCCCAATTACCACCGTACGCCATCGTTGTCAGATGATGCTTTCCGGCTTCGAGATTGTTGTATAGCGTCCCGGCCTCGAGCACTTGGAGATCAGTGTCGATACCCACTTGCCCAAGCATCGGTGCCACCGTCTTCCCGATTTTCGCATAGCGGGGGATGGTAAACGCATAGAAGGTGAGTTTGAGCTTCTTCCCATCCTTTGTGCGCGTTGCACCCTCTTTTGAATTCGTCCACCCTGCTTCTTCGAGAAGTGAGCGTGCCTTCTTTGGATCGTACTGTTCGCCCATGTTCTTCGCTTCGGATTCACCAATCGAATTGACGGCGATTGGTGGGACGATGCTCCAGATCGGGTACCCTTCTCCACCAAGTGCGGCTTCAATGACCGGTTCTTTCTTCACTGCATGATTGATCGCCCGTCGAACACGCACGTCGTCCATCGGTGCCTTCTGCGTATTGAGCGCGAGGAATCCGGGACGAGTGTATCGCTTTCGCTCAAGATTGGAGTTCGACGAATCTTCGACTTTCCCCGTATCACTCAATGCAACGTACGACGACCCGTCTACCTTTCCGGACGTGAGTTCTTGGAGTAGTGTCGTCGATTCCGGCAGCAATTCAAATCGGAATTGCTTCACCTTCCCAGGGCCGGCATTTTCCGCGAAATCAGGACCCCAGTCATAATCGTCGACTCGAGAGACCGTGACAGCCGTCCCTCGTTCCCACTTTTTGAATTCATATGGCCCCGTCCCGACTGCTGTTGACTGACCATAGCTATCTCCAGCTTCGTTTACCGCTTTCTTCGAGGTGAAAGCGGTCGACCAATTCGTGAGGTTTCTCGGAAGGAGTGGAAACGGCTCTTTGAAGTTGATCGTGAGCTCGGTCTTCTTCGGTGCCTCAATCGAGTCCACCGGACCAATGAGATAGGAGTTCGGTGAGTTTTCCAGAAACCGTTCGTAGCTCCATTTCGCCACGTCGGCCGTGAATTTCTCTCCATTATGGAATGTGACGCCGTCTTCCAATTGGAACGTGAATTGGGTTGCGTCTTTGTTCTTGCTGAACTCTGTTGCCAGATGTGGCACTGGCTTCTTGTTTTCATCGAGTACAAAGAGCGTTTCATGGATTGCGGACAGAATCGTTGATTCAGGGCGTCGGGTAGCCTTTTGCACGTCTAGCGTGGAGGCTTTACTACTCATCCCAACAACGAACGTATCCTTGTCCTTGGTTTTCCCACCAGATCCGTCCTCGTTAGAAGATTTACTGTTAGTACATCCAGCGAGTGCAACACCTGCACCGCCGATCCCGATGGTTTTTAAATATGTTCGTCGGGAGAACGGATCATGTTTGTCAATTTCTGCCATGAACAGGAGAAGGAGACTAGGTGTTGATTAATTTTTGCATACCGGAATTATACTATAGATTTAGAAGTAGTGAGTACAATTCGACTTAGTCGATAGATGAAATACAGTAAATGAATCGAGATTAGCCTCTTACTCGAACCATGTCTCGTAATCGACGGTGGTTGTTGTGTTGGACGTACATACTGTTGTCCAATTTGGTTGATTCTACAGTGAGGGTTTTTCTTCATTCTCTAACATACGTCAATGCATGCTTACCGCTCGCATTAGTATCGAGTTGCCAGGTGATTGGACAAGCGAAATCGGCGACTTCGACGTCCAAGGCGAGATCTACACAGCAACACTGCACAAGCGCCACTATATGGGCCTGATTCGGATTCATGGGGAGCAAATCGATAGTGCACTCGACTTGATTCGGACAACCGAGTATCACACCAGCGTGGAGGTTATTCAACAGATTGAGCATCGAGAGACGGCTCAAGCATCGATACTCGTGAGCGCAGAATTAGCACAAGAGACACCGTATACCGTCCTACTCGAAAATGGGTTTATGCCTCTTGACCCGACTGTTCTCCGTGATGGACGGGAATATTTTGATCTCATCATTCGAAATCGCGACCGCCTGCTCGAACTTATCGACCGGCTTGAAGGAGTCGGCAGCGTCACAATCGAACGAGCGGTATCACAGGTCGAAATGCCAGCACAGCCAAATCCGGTTGCCTGGAATAACCTGCGGTCGGATCTCACAGACCGCCAGCTCGAAGTCCTCATGCTTGCGGTCGAACGAGGCTATTTTTCGATCCCACGAAACGCAACACTGGCTGATTTAGCGGCTGAGCTGGATTTGCAGAAGAGCACCGTTGGAGAGCATCTTCGTCGGTCTATCGGACGAATTGCCCGATTTACGGTCGAAAACAGCCGTTCGTGGGTAGCACAAAAGGACGGAAATCGCTTATAATACACCCTATTTGTGCGGCAGAATCGTTTCATTGGAACTCTCGAAACTTATTACTAGGTATGACAACACATATCACTCGTCGGAATGCACTCAAAATGGGCAGCGCAACGCTCGCTGGAGTGTCAAGTGGGGGTTGTCTGAGTTTGATCAACGGAAGTAGTGGCAAATCAATCGTCATTTCATCGAAGAACTTCACCGAACAGTTCGTCCTCAGCCAGCTTAGCATCAAACTCTTGGAGAATGAGGGGCACGAGGTAGAGGATAAAACCGGTCTCGGTGGTTCCCCTGCGAACTTCAAAGCAGTCAAAAGTGGCAAATCAGATGGCTATTGGGAGTACACAGGAACGGCGTGGGCGAACGTTCTCGACAAGAAAACTCAAGTGAGCGATCCAAAGAAGCTCTACGAGAAAGTTGATTCGGCGTACAACGAGAAGTGGCAGATTGACTGGCTGAAACGGGCTCCATTCAACAATACATACGTCATCATGGCGAACCCAAAGTGGGCAAAGAAAGCGGGAGTGAAGTCACTCTCTGGAATGGCAGAGTACGTCAAAAATAACGATGCTAGCATCAAGATTGCGATGAACCCTGAGATGGAAACACGGGAAGATTCGTGGGGGTCTCCCGAAGGCCTATGGGTTTGAGGATGCAGCGAAACAGAAGATGAAGCCGGTGACGATGAAGATCGGCCTCGCCTACAAAGCGGTGGCGAACAATCAAGCGCAGTTGGGATTCGGGTTCGCAACCGATCCAAAAATCCAGAAGTACGGGCTCCCCATCATCGAAGACGACCAGAACTTCTTCATCGTCTACAATCCGGCGCCAAACATTCGTGATCAGAAATTCGATAAGTCGATGAAATCTACGGCGAATAAGATCGCACCAAAACTCGACACAGAAACGATGCGATCATTGAACGCAAAGGTGGATATCAAGGGGAAAGACCCAGCGAACGTGGCGGAGAATTTCCTCAAACAGAAGGGGCTTATCTGAACCATGATTTCGGTTGCCAGTGTCGGGTCCTGGGTCACCGAGAACAGTGGCTTGTTGATCGAACAGGCGATTCAACATCTCAACATTGCCCTTACATCTCTGTTCTTTGGTATCCTTCTCTGGGTTCCTGCCGGCGTACTCATTCGCCGGAACGAGCGTGTTTCCGAGCTGTTTCTCGGTACTGCAGGAATCGTTCTCACCATCCCGAGTTTGGCGCTCCTCTCCTTGCTTATTCCGATCGTCGGTATCGGTGTTCCAGCAGCAATCGTTGCGTTAACACTCTACTCAGCTTTGCCCATCGCTCGAAACACGTATGTCGGGTTGACAAACGTCGATCCAGCGATGATCGAGGCTGGGCGTGGACTCGGGATGACTGATCGCCAACTTCTGTTGCGGGTCCGTGTTCCACTTGCACTTTCCGTAATTATGACGGGAATTCGCCAAGCTGCAGTCTTGCTCGTCGCAATCACGACAGTCGCTGCCTTCTTCGGCGCAGGTGGACTTGGAAACAGCATCTTCGCTGGAATTCGCCTCGATAATCCAAATCAGATCATTGGAGCAGCCCTCGTAATCTCTGCTCTCGCGGTTGGCATCGATTCGAGCTTGTATGGACTTCAAAAGGTACTTCCTGGATCAGGAGGGCAGGAGATATGATTGGGTTCGACCACGTTACAAAAGAATATCCAGACGGAACAGTGGCTGTTGATGACGTAACTTTCGAGATTCCAGCAGGAGAGACCGTCACGATGGTCGGTCCCTCAGGCTGTGGAAAAACGACGACTATGAAGATGATCAATGGCCTCATCGAACCGACCGAGGGGTCGGTATACATAGATGATACGCCGCTCAGGAATCGAGATCCGATAGAACATCGACGAAACGTAGGATACGTAATCCAAGATATCGGGCTGTTCAGCCACCTTACCATCCGCGAGAACATCGGCGTCGTTCCCGATATCTCTGGTTGGGATGACAAGCGAATCAATGAACGAGTCGACGAATTGGTCGATTTGGTACGACTCCCAGCAACGGTGACGGACAACTACCCAGGCGAATTATCCGGTGGGCAACAACAGCGTGTCGGCGTGGCTCGAGCGTTAGCAGCGAATCCGTCCGTTCTACTCATGGACGAGCCGTTTGGTGCCCTGGACCCCATCACACGTGAGCAGCTCCAAGACGAATTCCTGGATATCCAGCGGGAACTCGATGTCACGATTGCGTTCGTTACTCACGATATCGATGAAGCCCTCAAAATGGGTGATCACGTCGCGGTCATGTACGACGGTGAAGTCGTGCAGTTCGATACCGCGCAGGAATTGCTGTCGCACCCGAAAAATGAATTTGTCGAGCAATTCATCGGAGAGGATCGACTGCTTAAGCAGCTCCAAACAGTCACTGTCGAGGAGGTAATGGAATCGACGGAACAGACGGAGCCGTCAATCCACGAGGCACCGACACTACACACCAACACATCTCTCAAATCGGCACTTCAAGTGTTTCTCACCCAGGACAGAGACACAGTATCCGTTGTCGATGAGGATACCGTCGTCGGGAAATTGCATGAACGGAACGTAAAGACGGCACTGGACATCAACGCGCAGGACGTTACGAAGGGGGCAAACCATGTCTAATATCGTCCTGTCGAACCTCATGACTGGGTGGCTCGAATACATTCTCCGACATCAGAACGAGTTCGTATCGTTGCTCACGTCTCACTTTCGGATGGTTCTAATCGGCGAGTTTGCGGCCATTCTCGTGGCCGTTCCCGCTGGGATCGCAGCAACCCGACACAAGCGGTTGGGATGGTTCGTCATGAACTTAGGAGCTGTTGCACAAACGATTCCGCCCCTCGCCGTTATCGCACTCTCGTTCACTGCAATCGGACTTGGGCAACGACCGGCGATCCTCGCATTGTTTTTCTATGCCCTCCTTCCGATACTCAAGAACACCGCCGCTGGAATCCGCCAAGTCGATTCAGCGCAACTCGAAGCCGGTCGGGGAATGGGTATGACAGACTTCCAGCGTCTACTGCGGATCGAACTTCCGCTTGCGAGTCCAGTCATATTCAGTGGAATTCGCACCTCAACGGTCATGAGCATCGGGGTCGCCTATCTAGGAGCGTTCATCGGTGCTGGAGGATTTGGAAAATGGGTTATCCTCGGTCAGCAACGCTTCGAGACGAACATCCTCCTCGCCGGTGCGATTCCCGGAGCGCTTCTCGTAATACTTCTCGATCAAGCGTTTGCTCGACTCGAAGACCATATCACACCCACGATGACGAGCGCAACCGATGGAACGGCTGCTCAAACGACGTAGTATCGCTTCTTGGCTACAGTGTTCACCTCCAAACCTACGAATGATTGAACTCAATGGATCACTCACGATAGCGGAGATCATCGCCGTTGCACGACAGCACGAACCAGTCCGTCTTTCAACAGACGCTGCCACGAGAATGCAAGAATCACGAAATGCTGTCGAAGAAATTGTCGATTCCGAGGAACAGCATGTCTACGGAGTCAATACCGGCCTCGGAGATCTTCAGGACGTATCCGTCTCACGAAAACGACTGCGGCAAATGCAAGTGAACATTATCGAGAGTCACGCCGCCTCGGTCGGTGATCTGGCACCAACGGAAGTCGTTCGTGCAGCGATGCTCGTCCGAGCAAATGCACTTGCAATCGGTGTTTCAGGAGTACGACCTGCTCTCGTTGAACAGTACTGTGCGTTACTCAACGAAGGTGTTCATCCGCAAGTCCCTCTCGGCGGAAGTAGTGATGACCTCGCTGCAGCTGCTCACATCGCACTCGTCCTCATGGGAAGTGGCGAAGCAGAGGTCGCTGGTGAGCGATACGAAGGGTCAGCTGCCTTGGAAGCTGTCGGCATCCAACCGCTACAGTTCGAGTCCAAAGAGGGCTTGGCGAGTATTAGTGGGACATCTGTGATGACAGCAATGTTGTCGTTGGCTGTGCACGATGCGACAATGCTCACACGAGCTGCGGACGTTATTAGTGCCCTCACCTTCTCGTTCGTAGGAGAAGCGACTGAGACGTTCGCTACACGTGTTGCTGACGTTCGTGCCCACGAGTCGCATGCTGTGTCGGCGAGCAACATCCACACACTCCTGGGAGAGGACAGCGAGCAGTCATCGCGAATGACCCAAGATCCCCTCTCACTCCGTGTTATCCCGCAGGTACATGGGACAGTTCGCACACACATTGACTTTGCACGGTCAGTCGTCGAGAACGAACTCAAAAGTGCGAGCGATAACCCGCTCGTGTTTCCCAACGGAGAAACGTACTCCTGTGGTGCATTCAACGGACAGAGTGTCGCGAGTGCAGCCGATACACTTGCAAATGTCACTACAAAGCTCGGATCGATTAGCGAGAGTCGAACGCGGCAATTGCTTGATGGGGAGGAAAGTAGCGATGTCGCGGCATTCTTGACGGCACGCCCTGGTGCAGAGTCTGGGATGATGATTGCACAGTACACGGCCGCTGGCCTCCTCGCTGAATCGATTGCAGATAGCTCGATTAGTGCTCATTCGATTACTGTCTCGGCTGGGCAGGAAGATATCCATAGTATGGGGACGATAGCGACACGGGCACTTCGGCAACAAATCGAGAAATCACGGTATATCCTCGCGATCGAATCGCTCTGTGCGGTTCGGTGGTATCAACTGGCATCCGATGCGTCGCTGAGTGATCCGCTGCAGAATGTAGTCAGTCGTATCGAAGAATCAGTTGATCTCCCACAGGAGGATACACAGTTGAGTAGCGTTATTGACTCGACTGCTGGGTTGATTGCGGAGGGCAGTCTTCAGGAGGCAGTAACCCAACGAGAGGTCCAACTGGAGTAGAGAGACCAAGTTATCACCTACGAAATAGCCGAACTCATAGATGATTTGGTAATTAGAACAGATTGTCCGAGTAACAGACCAAGCTTGGCTAAATTCGATCGTGTGGTGGCTTGTTAACTCGTATCGGGGCGGGATTCTCACGCACTTCAAGCGCATTCATTACACGCATACCGGTATCGTTCCACGAAGATTCTCCATTTGCAACGCTACGTGCCCACGATTCCGTAACGTAGAAGTGACCCATCTCGTAATGTGTATCCCCTTGTGAGAGTGCCATGATTGCAACAAGACGGTGGGGCGGATTGGCAGTTGTAGTGACTGCACCAGCATATGCGCCTGAAATCGTCCTCAAATCGCTCGTGATTTCAGTCTCATCGGCGCCAATCAATTCATAGACCACATACAGAGTTCCACCCCGTTCAGTGACCGAGTGAACCGAAAGTCCTTCTGAGACAAGTGTGACTTCAACCAGTTCGGCCGTAGTATAGCCCGTCTCACCGAGTCTATTTGGAGTAGAACGTATTCTCATCGGGGTTCCCGAGGAAACCTGCATCACGCTCGGTTGTAGCGCTGATTGAAAATTCGCTGGACTCGCCGAGTCAGACGTCTGTGCTGGTACTGATGCGATAAAAGTACTAGAAAATACCACTCCAAGAATCACGAGGCTGATCAGGATCCTTGCCCCCTGTGGAGCAATGGCGACCAGGACCCTCCACGCGACGCTTGAATGGGTGTAAGGCTGTACAGCAAATTAGCTGAACTGATGGGTCCCGATTGGATGTTCTAGAGCCCAGTCATTGGAGAGGACTTCGTCTTTGTCGTCGGTTCCACCCTTGGTGAGCAGACCGATGTGGTAGAGATGGTATTTGAATTGGAAGTGGATGCCTGATTTGTACACGGTCGGGTCAGTCAGCATCGATTCGTTGATGTCGCCGTCGGCGGTAAGGACGTCTTCACGTCGGGGTTGTGTGATGAACACTTCGATGGCGAGTGGTTGATTGATACGGCTGGCTTCTCGGACTACTGTGTCAATGGTCGTGGTTTCGATACCGCGCTGGTGGAGCCGTTCGAGTGTTTCGACGATGAGTTGCGTGGGGTCGTACTGGATGGCGACTGAGCGAGCGAGTTGGGCCCAGCGTGGGGCGAGGATGGTGAATCGGGTGGATCGGCGTTTCCACGATGCGAACTCATCAAGTGCTGCGGCGATACTGCCGTGCTGGTCACGGGCGAAGCGGACGACTTCCGCGCCAAGATGTGTGAGGACGTCGCCTTCGGGGCGATTGTCGGCAAGGCCGAGGAGGAGGATCGCTCCGCGGCGGCCGCCTGAAACGCTGTTGATTACGTACTCGGAGTAGACGGTTCGTGTCTCACCGTTCGCGGCTACGGCGAGGGCGTAGCCGAGGTAGTTCTTCGGGTGGTTTACCGGGAAGCTCCCTTCGGTGAATTGATGGGTTGTTGCTTGGAATCGAATCGCGTTGATGGTCGTCGAGAAGTCACCGACACCGGAGACGCGCGCCGGTTCAACGAGCGTCGCCTTGTGAGGGGTTTCAACGCCGATGACGCCAATGTTGAGATCACGTGCGAGAGACCGTGCCTGGTCGGTGATGCTCTGGATCGGTGCAGCGACATACCCGAGGTTGACTTCGGACAGGTGGCCGTGAGCTTGATTGATTCCGCGACGGACGTCAGCAGCACTTGGGTCGCTGTTGTGGCCTTTCGCTTCGATTACAGCAACCGGCGTCGTCGCCGCGTTGGCATTCAGTACTTCCAGAGCGGGGTGCCAATGAGTGACACCACTACGTCCGGAGCGTCCACTCTCGAAAATGTCTCGATCAGCAACCTCACTAAGCACGTCCAATCGCTCACCGACCGTATCGACGGTCTCGAAACAAAAGTGGCTGAAAAAGACGAACAGATTGACGAGGTTGAAGAAAAGCTCGCGCAGAAAAACCAGCGAATCGCAGACCTCCGTATGTCCTTCGAACGGAAAACCACTCGAATTGAGGAGCTCGAAGACCGCATCGAAGAACTGGAAAACTATCGTGAGGATTCGGCGAAAGAGCGTGCCCAGGACCGACAGACGCTCGGTAGTCTCGAAGACACAACCGAAACCATACAAGCGGACATCGACGACCTCACGGAGGCAGAAGAGAAAAACAGCCGTGTGCGAGCGTCGGTCTCACGACTGATCAACCTCGTGCGTGATTACGAGACCGAAGAGGGTGTTGACGACGACTCACCGAACCTCGTCGCAGAAGCATCCAACGCAGGTCGACAGCTCTTCGAGACGATCCAGCGTTCGGAACAGAACACAGAACTGCTCAACTTCCGCGAGAAGCGTGCTGAGAGTCAGAAAGTCGAAGACAAATATCTCGACGTGCTCGAGCACGCGAAGAACGTCGCCAAAACAAACGATGTAATGGTTGCTCGACTGAGCTACCGAGAAGTTGCAACCCACTACGGATGTGCGTACAAGAACGACGGCTATCGCGTCATGGAGGAGATGGCCGAGCGGGTCCCCGGCGTAACCTACAAGGAATCTCGAACCTTGTCGATCGACGACGCGATGGGTGTCGGTGGTCATCACATCGAGATCACCTTCGCCCACCCCGACTTAGCCGGGTGGATGCGAGCTCACGGAGCTAACGCGGGAGGAAACGGAGGACGCTAATTATAGCGTTGTAATCACGGGGGTTCGCAGAACCCCCTCTCGGGCGGCACCACCACAAGAGATTCACACCGCGGTGCTGGTGACACATGGTGGTACTAGTGCGTTGGGTACGGTGGAGTACGTCTATTTCTGCGTCTATTTCTGCGAAATGAAGGGGGTCGCGTTCGCGATCCCCCTCTATTACAACGGTATAATCGGCAGCTCGTGATGATGACAAAAGACGAGATAATAGAACAGATATTGAAATCGACAACGAACTCGTTTAGAATCCCGAGATAATCCTTCAGAATGGCTTCTTTGTGTCCGTGAACATACATTGGTTGTTGCCCGTAAGTCGGCCTGAGTAATTTTGTAGAATCAAAATGATCTAGACTGAAAATGAGTGACTTTGTCACTGAAGACGATGATACGGGCCCGTCATCCCGAGAGGAACAAACTGACCACCAAGACACCTCATTCACGACATCCCTGATCATTTCTTCGCGGTCCACGCTAACCAACGAAGACGCTGCGTGCTCGCCTATCTCTCCAACGCATCGTCCGACAGTGTGACAATACAAGAACTAGTTAATGATATCGCAGCGCGAGAGCATAGTAACAGTGATAATTTTCTTGATAGGATTGAAATCACGCTCTTCCACCATCATCTTCCGAAACTTACTGATGTCGGACTCATCAAGGTTGACAAACGGAGTAATACAATCCGCTATCGTGACGACCCGCGAGTCGAATCGCTGCTGGCGTATCTCCAGGAATATTGGCTCGAGTAAGCGTTTATACCTAATTTGATGCCGGTGTTGACACGTCCTGTGGTGTGATTCTAATCTCACCATCCCAGCTAATTGCTATTTTGCATGATGCGAACGTGAAGGAGACATACATCCCATAGTGTTCGGATGCGTTGCGTCTGGGTTTGTCAAATACATCTTCGAGTGCGTCCGGATCAATCACATCGTATAATGGGCCGAACTCCTGAGGTGGTTTTCCGGTGACTGCCGACACTGATCGAATGATCGTGGTCGTTAAACCTTCGATATTTTCCGTGTCGTATTGTGCGTAATAGGTCTCCGTCTCTGGATCATATCCAACCCGATCTTCTTGGAATATTTTTCCAAGATCATCAGATCTATTCCCATCGGGAGTTTTCTCGGTCATTATCGCCTATTAATGGGATGACGGTACAAACAACTGTCACCATAATACTGAGATCTGTGTTAATTGAGCACCTAAATAATGAGTTTAGACGATTGTGTCACTCTTCGTCAAAGGCGAGAGCGAAGACTTTCTGTTGGGCCGCGCGGAGATGTTGTGAAAATGTTGGTGGAGTAACATCAAGCATGTCCGCAATCTCTTGACCGGTACTCGCGCGCGGTGATTCGAAAAAACCGCTCAGGTATGCAAGTTTGAGGATGTCTGTTTGACGGTCGGTGAGTGGCTCTTTGATAGCTATGGAGACATCTTGGACGGATTTAGGTGAACGATTACGTGAGTGACGAGATGTAAGCTTCGCCGAGGGATAGGTATGCTGAAGCAGATCAATGTACGACCGAACGTCAATAGTTGAGGGAAGGTCCACGATCGCAACTGCAGTATTTCTATCAAAGGTGAGCGTGCGTACTGCACTCTTCTGGGTAGTAAGCTGTGAGATGAGTGTTGAGCCAGACACGGTCGCTCTGAATAGACACGTCTCATCGTCCTCGGCGACACGCGTCAACGTTGTTATCCCAGCGAGATTACTTCCAGCGGTCTGAATCTCATCAGCCGACGCTTGACTCCCAGTGAAAAATACGTACGAAGAACTGTCCTCGTTGGGAACAATACCCTTGAATTGGAGTTGGACATCAGCATCCCGAGCGAGTCGTGCAAGCACTGTTCCTGGCTCTTGAACCTGGATCGTAAGTTCGGCGACACTGTCTGTCTGGATAGTCTCTTGCTTTTGGGCAGCATTAATTGCGTGTGCAACCGTTCGTCCAAGTTCCTCTAGTACACATTGAGTACGTTCATTGGGCTTCGGTTGTGCGGCATAGACAGTTAGAGTGCCATATAGTGCATCTTTATAGATCAGTGGAATACTGAGACAAGAGCGGGCGCCCTGTTTGAGGATAGCTTCCCGACAGGAGCCAATTCGTCTATCAGTGGCAATATCCGCAACAATCTGTGTTTTATGAGTATGCGCTGCTGCTCCCACAGGATTTTGATTAGTCACATTGTCGTCGATACTGATCGTGCGATCTTCCACAATGCGGCTGTCGATACCATCCCACTGTCGTGGTTCAACCGTTTCCTTAATTGCGTCAAATTCGCCGATCCAAGCAAATTCGAAGAGATCAGAGTCGGCCAGTTGCTCACAGACGGCCCGGTCGATAGACTCGACTGTACCGGCTTGCACCAGTGCCTGATCGATCTCCCACATGAGAGAGTAGAGCTGATCGAGATGTGCTAATTCCTTGTTTTGCTGTTCTAACTGCTGTTCACCTTCGGCACGATCTAATGCTGTTTCGAGAGTCGCTGCAAGTGTTTTCGTGAAGTCAATTGTTGTTTCGTCGAACATGTCTGCATCCGTCGAACCTGCATAGAGAACGCCGTGTCTACCGAGGGGGATGAGGGCATTACTTTGCAGTAGTGACTCCGACGACGAAGTATTGGGAAGAGGTGAAAGATCAGTGCGGATCGCAGGATCATCGCTAATGAATGACTGCCAGATCTGTTCGGAAAACCCATCAGGATACTGAATGGTACCGTCCTCGATCTCAGAGACAATGGTGCTGGTGTCCTGTTGGAGCTCACCGGTCATCTCGTCGTAGTACCATAGGGCGGAGTATTCAACGCCGAGTATGCGACGTGTGATGTCGGTGACTTGATCGTTAATTTCCTGCGTATTGGCTTTCATCAGCTCACGACTTATTTCATTCAACTGTTCGAGGGCGCGTTGCGTTCGCTTACGGTCAGTAATATCCTGGAAGAGTACTCCCACTCGCTCGTTGACATCACCTTCGACTGGATACGCGTATAGCTCCAAGAACCGCCCTTGTGATTTGAGTTCGCGCTCGAACCGGATCGATTCTCCCATTTGGACAACTGAGTCGTACGTCTCAATCCAATCTTCTGGTTCACTTGGAACTATCTCTCGGATTGTTTTACCGACCACGTTTTCGACACCGGATTGTTCCGTGGAGGCCGAATTTACCTCTACGAAGCGAAAGTTAATCGGTTCATCTGGAGGAGTGTCAACCTTCTCGATGACACAAAATCCTTCGTCGATCGACTCGAACAGCGTGCGATAGCGTTCCTCACTCTCACGGAGAGCTTGTTCGGCACGGGCGCGCTCAACCGCCGCCCAGGTGCGCTCGGCCGTCTCCTCAGCCATTGCGATTTCGGTTTCCGTCCATTTTCGGGAAGTCGTGTGGGTGACGATGAAGTACGCGGTGAGTTGGCCGTCTTTGACAAGGGGGATACCTATCCCCGCACTGGTGCCTGTTTCCAGGGCAGTGGCCCGTTCTTCGTCGCTCAGGTCCGAAACGGTTCTAACATCGTCTATTACCACGGTTTCACCAGCGCGAAATGCGTCAGAGATGTACTCACCAAAATCATCGAGAAGGTGCTCGCCGACAAGGGATGAACCACCCCCGTGGTAATAGTCGGCATGAATTAGATTCGTGTTTCCGTCTGCAAGAACCTCGCCATAGTGGGCGCGATCGACGTCCAGATGTTCTCCGAGAATGCGGGCGGCCTCGTGCTGAATTTCGACGGGATTAGCTAGCGGGCGGAGTTCGTCGGTGAGCGCGACGCTGAAGGCGTCTAATTCTGCTTGTTTCCGCATCGCCTCTTTGGTCTTCTTGCGTGACGTAACTTCGAGCGCGATGTTGAAGATCCCCCCGACCGAACCGTCTTCCATCGGAATCGGATTCGCGGTGTAATCGAACCAAGCATTTTCGATCTGGTCACCTCGTTCCAGCGGCATCAGTTGTTCTTTATTCTTAATAGCTCCCGATCCACTCATGATCCGCTCAAACATCGGTCCGACGATATCCCAAATTTCCGGGAATACTTCTTGACCTGGCCGTCCTAGTGCGTCCGGATGTTTATCGCCGATCAAGTCTCGCCAGGCATCATTGTATAGGAGCGTATGCTCACTTCCCCAGTAAATGCCGATCGCCTCACTTGCACTCAGCATGATGTCGACCGCTATCCGCAACTGCTGAGGCCAGTCGTCCATTGGGCCGAGGGCTGTCTCGGACCAATCCATCTCTCGGATTCGTTTGGCTATCTCACTATCGGATGGGAAATTAGCCCCAAATCCATCTGGAAAAGACCCAGTTTTGTCGGGGTGATTTGGATTCGCTTCGTATTCATGCTGGTGGTTGAACTCAGGAGGGGGTCGCCACCACACTCGCCCACGAGCGCCGACTTTCTTCGTTTCGATAGCACCCTCATCGACAAGTGCATCCAATTTGTTGTAGATCGTCCGATCAGTGCACTCGAATTCGTCGGCGACCTCTGTGGTGGTCAAGGGTGTACCTGGCGTACTGAGGGTGTCGAATACGTCAAGCACAGTCGTAGGTGATGGCGCGGACGAATTCATACCTCTACGTAATCATGGACACGCAAAAATATTCTGTCAACAGAAATCACGCAACACTGCTTTCGAAACCAACGAGTGAAAAACTGAAAGAGATGGGTTCATGTACACCAAAGGGGGAAGACCACAGTAATCGAATGCAGCTTCAACCGAACGACGCCGAACTGGACTCGGTATACTGCCCTAGGTCCTGCTCAATGCGTTTCTCACGCCACCCGAGCAGCGATACCACACTCGCTGCTGCCCGAACCAACAACTCTCGATAAAACCCGACATCATACTCGTCTAACTCCTCACTCGCCAACATCACCCGTTCACGCGATTTCTTTGCATCATCAACCACAACATACGACACATATAGACACTGCCATTACTTTGAGTCAAACAGACTCAATAGTACATAGTAAGTACCTCAATTGGTCTGTCTTGAAACAGTCCAAATACATTCAGGAGTATAACCACCTAAGCAGGATGTTGATGTCGTTAACATCCGCTTCGGGTACTTTATTGGATGAGGGGAAAAAGTGGTGGTGTGTTGCTGAACAAACGCAATCGTGGACTCATTGAGCTTACTCGTCCTGGCAACGCCATAGCGGCTGGAATACTAGCGTTCACGGGTGCGTTTGTCGGTGACGGCAGTGAAATCCTCATTCATTGGGAAATGATCGCCGCAGCAATCGTCACAACAATTCTCGCAACTAGTGCTGGGATGGCGATTAATGATTACTTCGATCGAGATATAGATCAAATCAATAATCCAGAACGACCGATTCCAAGAGGTGCAATTGATGCGAAAACTGTTCTCGTATTCAGCCTTTTCTTGTTTGCTTCTGCTGGAGTACTTGCATTGACACTTCCTCCAGTAGCAACAATTATCGCAATTCTAAATCTCACAGCACTCATTACGTACACGAAAATTTTCAAAGGTATACCCGGTGTCGGTAATATACTTGTGGCATATCTGGGTGGGAGTACATTTCTATTTGGAGCGGCTGCTGTTGGTCGTATAAACCTGCCAGTAGGGATATTATTCCTCTTAGCGGCGCTATCAACCTTTGCCAGAGAGGTCATCAAGGATATCGAAGATCTCCCGGGTGATCGTGAAGAAGGTTTGAATACATTGCCAATCTCTATTGGACGACGCCCCGCTCTCATCGTCGCTCTAGTTGTGTTACTCCTAGCGATACTCGCAAGCCCAGTTCCATATGTTGTAGGGACATTCGGGATCGTGTATCTCATTCTGGTGATGCCAGCTATTTTCGTAACCCTCTATGCTGCTTATCGTAGTTTTAACGATCCGAAAAGTGGTCAATTACTCCTGAAATACGGAATGTATATTTCAGCAGTAGCATTCATTGGTGGGCGTCTTACCTTCATACTGTGAAATTCCTTTTGCGCAGAATTTCTTGCCATCTATTGAATTAAACTAGATGTAGGATGTATAAATCAAGGCAATGAGAACGCTTTTAGAAGAGACACGTGCCCATTCACCGCCAAGTAATAAATCCACTTACAGACGAACAGCTAATTGTTCGAAATATAATTAATGAAACGGTAGACACTGCACGCCTCACCGTGTTACGGACAATTGATAGGCTTGGGGGTTCAGCCACCCGGACTGAGATTATCGATGAATCGGGTGTCTCCCGGCAAGCAGTCTCGGATCATCGCGCAGTGCTTCGAGATTGGGGGTTTATCCGAACTGAGGGACCTGAAATCGAACTCACTGCTGGAGGGGTACGATTAGTGGATGTTGTCGAAACCTGCCTTCAGACGATATCGCAACAAGAGTTAGCTTTTCTAACTCGGTCCGATAATTCGCTAGATATCCTACAAGAGTTAGAAAAAGAAGCGTATCAGATTTCAAAGCTACAATTGGCAACGGAGAATTCACCCTCAAAGTCCACGATTAGACGGATTCTCGGGGACTTATTAGAGAATGGATGGACAGAAAACGAGGGTCGCAAATATCAAATTACGACTGCCGGGCAGTGTATATTAGATGCATATCATATGTTATCGCTGGCAGTACAGCAACTCATTGAGAAAGCACCATGGCTTCAGCGGTTGCCAGTAGAGGATGCTACTTTCCCGATTCCAGAACTCGCTGAAGCCAAATTGGTAATTTCCAATCCTGCTAGCCCAGTTTCCGTGCTTTCAACGGTTCTCACGTTGTATGATTGGGATGTCAGTCGGTTCCGTGGACTCTGTTCGATCTATCATCCGATTTTGTTCCGTACGTATCGTGAGGTATATGAATTATTCAATCGGGATATCAAATCTGAAATTATATTCGACAGAACCACGTTTGAACAAATTGCTAATAACGATAAAACCCGGTATGTGTTGGATTTCCCGAGCGATCCTGGGTATAACATCTATGCCCTTGAACAAGAGAAGACACTCGGCCTAGGGATATATGATGAACGGCGTGTCGCAATTGGTGCTTACAACGATACTGGCCATGGAAATCATATTGCGATGATTGTCAGCTCAAACGATCAGCTAGTCGAATGGGGAATAGAGTTATTTGAATCCTACCAGGCACATGCCTATCACACTGGTAAAATGGAATTAACCGAAAAATAGGGAGGAGAATCGATCAGTTTTGAGTTTGCACTCCACGAGAGGTAGAAGAGTTGTTATTATATTTTCCAGTGTTTCACACACTATTACACTGTAAACGGCGATGCAAATATTACACCACGGCGACTAGCACTAACCACGCCGGAGACCCCTTCGGTCACACCAGCAACTCAAAGAACGAATTGACTGGTGGCTAGGAGACACCGCTCTCACCGAGCAACAGCAACCGGTGTGCAAAACATGCGAACAACGTGGGATCCAATCACCTGTTCGCAAGCACACCGGCGGTCTCTGGCGTGTCTCAGACCTAATCCATGACAACGAACCAGAGCAATCATAAGTTCGCTATCACGCAATGTAAAGCTTCCCCGGATCACTCCGAACAGAACCGATTTACTCAATGGCAAGACGATTCGAGAAAGGAGTCAGCAGAATCACGGGGCAACAACTTAGAACGATCATCCTCATTCTCAAATTCACGACTACCACAACAATACCAGACGTACCCATATCGGAATCCCACTCGGCTTCAAATGGTATACGACCAAGTTGGAACAATTGCTGGAACGGCGAGCCGATTCGGGATTTCGGAAACGACAGCTCGAAAATGGCTTGTTCAGCAAAATATCTATGAGCCAGAGACACACGGACGTCCAGTACTCGCGGACTTACTTGATGAATTAATGCCCGAAGATCTCGGTCTGACACCACTGGGAGAACGATAATGGTGAGTTCAAGTTGCGATACATGCTCCAGCGATATTGTCGAATACCTCGCTCAGCACGTCCAAACCCTCACCGACCGCATCGACGAGCTCGAACAAGAAGTCGACAAGAAAGACGACCGAATCGACGACCTCGAAGCACAGGCAACCATCGAGTGGCGAGCAAAAAAGAAGAAAGCAGCGAATCTCTGGGTCGGTCCATATCCACTCGGCAAAGTCGTTCAACGACACGGCGAACGACTGGACGACCAGAACCAACGCATCGACGATATCGAACGCGGTGAAGTCGACGTGAGCGACGTTCTCGATCTTGATGGCCCAGGAAACCAACTGCAGATTCAACGCGATACAGCCGCTCGGAAGACCGGCAGCCATGACCTCTCGAAGAACAAAGAACGTGCAACCTTCGTCTGGGCGGCCTTCCACGAGCGTGCACGTCGTGGCCACGGGAAAATGCGACTCCCGTCATGGCTCGTCAAGCAGATTCTCGACGACCACAACCTCGACACCAACCCAAACACGGTGCGCCGTGTCATGGAGTTCGTCGCACGGGGGACAAGTCAGAGTGAGACGCCGGACCCCGAGGACGACAGCAATCTTGTCACACTGAAACACCGCAACGAGAAAAACGTCCTTGTGGCTGACGAAGACGAATGGGAGGCGTTCTTTGCAGCACAAGTGGAGCACATCAACTCGGTAGACGAAGACGCGGATACCAACAACCAGAGAAGCGACGACAGCAGTGACGATCAGGCAGACGTGGACACGATGAGAGAAAACACGGACGAGGAGTTCGATGTTCTTTCGTCGGCAGCACCGATCACGTCCGACAAAGACGAGAGCATCACGGAGGAGATTACGGTGTCGTAATCATCACCGAGCCACCGACCGTAATCGACGATCTCCAAGAGATGAGGAGGGGGTGCAAGTTGCACCCCCTCTGAGGACGGAATGAACGGTTGGCTACTGTAGGGTGTAATTGCTTCTTCTTCTCTTCTCGGCCAGAAGAGAAGAAATGAAGCAGTTCAGCTGATCACACTGGTCGGTTGGAAGTGATTACGACACCGTAATGAGAAATCCGTGATTGTGAGCGAAACCATCTGTAAAACCGACCGAATAGACACGTCACGAGCTTGTCTGTAACGTATCACGGCCCATCGAATTTTCTCCGTGTCGACTCGAAATGAGGACCAGCTACCATGATCGTCAATACACAGAGTACACGCTCAACGTCAGAATATCTGTCCATTTACCACAAGTAAGCAGTTAAAGAGCAACATTTGACTATTAAATTGACCAATAATTGCTGCACTGGTGGCAAATAACTATTCATGTCGGAGAAGTCGTTTCGTCTGACAAGGTTGCCCAGGCTGCCCGACGAATCAGATGATTAGAGAAACGCGACGTAGACACCTTACAACTTGGAATCATGAACCAGATTGATCACACCCAGGCGGAAACAGACCCCAGTAAGCGACGAGCTCCAGAACTCGATTCAGATGCACAAGCGCTCCTCGATACTCTGATCGAAGTTGGAGCCCCCGATCTTTCGCATCTCTCGCCCGAACAGGGACGAGCATTGCTAAATGGTGCTACCACTCCAGATGTTGATCCCATACCAGTCGCCGATGTGACCGAGCGTAAAATCCCGGCATATGGACGCGACATCCGCGTGCGAATCTACGATCCCAGTCCTAACGAGACACTCCCTGCAGCGGTCTACTTCCACGGTGGGGGATGGGTAGTTGGCAACCTCGATACCCACGACGGAGTCACACGATCACTCGCAACCGAGGGAGACTGTGTCGTCATTGCTGTCGATTACCGATGTGCGCCGGAGCACAAATTCCCCGCGGCCGTCGAGGACGCCTACCTGGCAACGAAGTGGGTAGCTGAGAACACCGACGAACTTGGTACTGGTGAAGGATTAGCTGTCGTCGGAGAAAGTGCAGGTGGCAACCTTGCGGCCGTCGTTGCACAAATGGCTGTCGAGAAGGGAGTTGGCACACCGGAAATCGATCATCAAGTGCTGTTCTACCCAGTGACAGACCACTCGTACGATACTGTCTCCTACGAGGAGAACGCAGACGGCTTCTGGTTGACCACCCGTGGGATGGTGTGGTTCTGGAACCATTATCTCCGGGACGATGTCGATGGAGCGAACCCTCGAGCCTCACCACTTCGTGCGCCCGAGCGAGTCCTCGCCGAACTCCCATCGATGACCCTGTTCACGTGCGGCTATGATCCAATGCGCGATGAACAATTCGCGTATGCTGAAGCACTGGAAAGCGCCGGTGTCTTCGTTGATCATACCAATTATGAGGATATGATCCATGATTTCGCGAACCTCCGTCGGCTCGCGGAGCCGTTTCCGGGAATCGAAGCGGCCGATGACGTGCGAAGGCGTGCTGGCGAAGCCCTCCAGAGAGCTTTCAACTGAAAAATGAGACGTGAGTAAAACCGATGGCATACACACACCAAACAACCAGTTTGAGGGAACGGCTCGACAACGGCGAGATTGTACTCGGCGTTGCCGATGACACGTACACACCCACACTCGTCGAACTATACGGCGACCTTGGACTCGATTTCGTCTGGATCGATTTCGAACATTCAGGGCCGAGTCCATGGGACGCAAGTACGATCGAACAGTTACTTCGTGCGAGTGAACTTGCGGGCACGGAGTTGCTGGTTCGGCTGCCAGTCACGGAGCCAGCACTTGTCCGAAAGACTCTCGATGCCGGTGTCAACAATGTGTTCCTCTCGCATGTCGATACTGCAGACGAAGTGCGTCGTATCGTACGAGCAGCGTATTTTCGGTACGATGGTGAGGCAGGAAGCCGAGGCCTTGCGATTCCAAGATCGAGTCGATGGGGGCTCAGGGATGATTACGTCGCGACTGAAGACGACGACATCGTGATTGGAGTGACGATTGAATCCCCTGAGGCGGTCGAGAATCTTGATTCGATCCTCGATGTCCCAAATCTTGGCTTCGTCTTCATCGGGCCGTTCGACCTCTCGGTTGCGCTTGGGCATCCTGGTAAACTAGATCACCCTGAGGTACAGGAGATGGTCGAAACGATCCGCTCAATTAGCGTTGATCGTGGTGTTCCCGTGGGAAATCTCGGATTTGATATGGATGACGTAAACGAGAAAGCCCAAAACGGGTATCAAATTCTGAATATTGGAACAACCACTCTTGCGATCCAAGCGATTATCCAACAATGGCTTGCCGAATATGAGGGTGGATGATGTCTAATGCTATAGTAGCCGTTAGAAATTTCTGCCCGGATAACGTTGAGTGTTCTAATGGACCATCTTGACGATATTTCCGTCG
>NZ_JBXGLH010000021.1:0-62735 GCF_056892285.1 Haladaptatus sp. HS23
AACTCTCTCTGAGCAGGTTTGAGAGTAGCATGAACAACTAGCTCTTCGACCTGCTCGTCCTTATCTAGACAGTGCCACCATTAGAAAGTTCTCTTACTAGTTGTGTTTACTTTTATTCAATATCATAAAATACATAATTTCATAGTTATAGATGGATTTCTAGAATATCGTGTCATCTGTTTGTAAATTATATATATATATATATATATATATCATTCAAATAATTGTGTCTACTCCCTCTAGATATGGACCGTGAGACGCTCAGACAAGCACTTGAGTATGCGGATTTGACCTCCTGTCAGGCGGATGCCTATCTGACACTGCTCGAAATAGGCGTTTCACCGGCCATCGAGGTCGTGAGAGTTCGGTTCCCGTCTCACAGGTCTACGACGTCCTCCGTAGCCTCGAGTCCAAAGGATACGTCGAAACGATTGAACGTGAGAAGCTCTATGTCCGACCCTGTGACCCGAGTGTCTCGATGTCTGACTTAGAGTCGAGAGGCGAACCCTTTCATGACGCTGCCGATGAAATACGTGAACGATATCGGAAGCCCGAACAGGTGGACGCACGAATCGGTGTCACCAAACGCGTCGAGACGGCTGTCGAAAACGCCTAGATACTGATTGACGATGCTGATACGGTCGTGGAAGTCGCAGGGAGCTACGAACAACTACAGCAGCTCTTTCCAACACTTCAGGCGGCTCGGGACCGCGACATCATGGTCCGTGCTGTGGTCTACATCGACGATGGTCAGACGCCACTGCCGAAATTCGACCCCACCAATGCGCTCTCGGAACTCCGCGATTGCTCTATCCCTTGATTATTTCTCGTCATCATCGACCGCCATCGAACTTGCGTTCGCCCAACAAGAGGTCTGATGAGACATACGACGTCCTCGTCAGCGACTGTGTCCTGCCTTTTGTCTTCCACTGGTACTATATGACGTGTCTCTGGAACCCCTTTCAGCGAGTCTGTCTCGACGTGTTGGAGCAGTACACCTACGTTACTCTCAAAGAGTTCATCTGTGATTGCTACTGGCTGAATGCGGACAACTACGACCTGCGTGTCGCCGTCGACCGCTGCAACCGACCCTTCGAGCGATTCACACCGTAGTGAAATCGAATCGGTCTCAAACAGACTAGTCCCATCCGGTTATACCACCTTCGCGAGTTCGTCAGCCAAATTTTCGACGTAACTTAAGAGCTCATTCATCGCTTCTGCTTGAAACTCGCCGAGGTTTGAAGCAAGTGGTCGCACCGTTTCGTCGATAAGATGACCAAGGAGGATAAGAGTCTCCGCGGTACAGTTGATCAGACTTTCGAAGCTGTCGAATAGTTGGCTTGCGGCCTTGCAGACCGCATCATTGGATCTGCCTTCGAAGTCCGGTGGATCGACAATCCGCAAGAATAGGATGTCCGGATAAAGACGCTTTACCGTAACCGAACAGATGCTGCTTACACATCATCTTCAAAGACAGCATATCCGACTCTTTCCCGGGCATGTTTCGTTTCATCATCAGCACTTTGTTCTTCTTGCACTGTCACGTCGACACCGGTTCCTGTGAGATTTCGATAGCGGACATTTACTGGATCAGGGCCGTTAAATGTTTGCAAACTGGCAATCAATTTTGGTGATTCATACTGTTGCTGGAAGCTGATGTGAGACCAATCATCAGTGATTGTTTCTCCAGTCTGCTGTACTTCAAATGGGATACCATTGATCTGCCCTGCTGCTTGTTCGAGAGCAATATACCCAACTGTTTCACTCTTGTGTCCTCCCCGTGCTTCTTCTTCTTGAACCCGGACTCGAAATGAATTTCTGGAATCAACTGATGATCGAGCAACTACAGGGTCCTTCCCATTAAACGTCTGTACTTGTGTAAGGACTACTGGTGGCTCTGAACTGAAAAAGTCGTTTAATGAAACAGTGACTAAATCGCTAGCAACAGATACACGGCCGGCCTTCATTTGATAGGGTGTGCCATTACCTAACTGGATTTCTAGCTCTCCCGGTTCCATAGAAAGTGTATGGAATGTTTCACTCTTATGCGAAGCAACGAGGTAATCCCACTCTTCGACTTTATACTCGAGATCACCATCAGAAACATCTCGCAGTCGAACATGTGCGGGTTGGCTCCCGTTAAATGACAATGGCTTTGTGACGGCAACACCATTGGGTTGGACTACTGAATCGGCCTGCTTCCATTGGTTTTCATTTTCCTGTAGACCACTAGTAATCGTATCAGAGATGAGGCTCGCCTCAGTACCGGGATTATATTTTTCGCCATCGACCGTCCAGATTGCTGGTCCATCAGCCTCGGTCGAGACAATTCCTCCAGTTACGTAGAAGGCATACTCCTTACCAGGCGGGACTGTTCCAGTGGCAATCTCCGAATTTGACGGACGTCGGGGGCCTCCACCTGGTGCCCATGAGAGAGCTATTGACGCACCATCATTACCTGCGGGTAAGACGTATTCACCAGCTGTGATCTCATACGTAGTGGGTGACTCATTATCAATATTATTGATACGAACGAGTTGCGATGGGTCCATCGGTATTTCACCGACCGGCGGCGGGCTTGGCAGGGGTGGCGTCCTATCCGGCGGTATAGGATTTCCGTTGGTGGTCATTTCTCGACTGACATGGCTGGAATTCGTCTGAGAACCGCTTCCTCCCAACACACCGGATACCGGCCCCCAAGTGTCTGGTTCCTGGCCGATGTAAATGGCGTACTCTGAATTGTGATCGTTAGTGACTTGCACGTCTTCGAGTCGCAGATACTCGAGGTTCGCAGGCGTGCCGTCGCTCAACAAGCCATCGTACGTATAGATTGCATCGTGATTCTTCGTCGATTCGTAACTTATTCGCGTTCGTCGAATATCGATGCGCTGGCACGGTATTGGTGCTGTAATTGCTCCACCGCAACTACTGTCTAAATATCGATGATAGAAGTCACAGTCGGCTATGAACATCGTTCCATCATAGCTGTTAATGCCATTCGATGAATTCGTGGGTACGTTTGCCTCCACGTTTACGCCTCTTTGTAGTGACCCACCCGACCATGCTTGAGTTGGATGTTGAGCGTCTTTAATGAAGACGCAGTTTCGAACCGCGCTGGCGCCACCAAGTCGCATTCCGTTTTGCGAATTTCGAACGAAACTATTCAAAATTCTCATACTCCCTTCCGGCTTTTTTGCGTAGATTGTATTCTCTCCCCAGTGTTCGAACCAACATCGGTTAAAAGTAAGTAAGCCCTCACCGGATTCGATAAGGATCGCGCGGCGATTGCTTGCCTCATCTGGTTCACACGAACCTCTGTGGAAATAACAGTCTTGGAGAAGTCCTCGAGTTCCTTCCTCCGATGATAACCGGAAGTACGTGCGCGCTTCACCTGAATCGTTTGAGCGAATATTTGTATCAGTAGCTGCTCGAACATAACCACGTGTAATGAGCCGTCTAAGTTCCCAATCTCCGGAGTTGCTATTCATCCGCACGAACGGCGGAATCGCTGTATTTCGCATATCGAGTTCGAATCCGTCCAGTACAAAGCCTTGTGAATACACATCAAGCCAAGCTATGCCATCTCCTGACCGTCCAGGGATAAGACGTGCACCGTTTGGTGCAATGAGTTCGAGATTGTCAGTGCCCGACGGAACGGTAAGTTCGTTGAGCTTGTATGTGCCCGACGGAAAGACTATTATTGTGTTGCTCCCTATCAGGTTATCTAAAATCGAATCAATGGGTGTATCCCCGTTTCGGTCGGCACCTTGATTGACAATGTTGTAGGTAGGCATCAGCGTCCCCCCATGGGGTTAAGCATCTCGTCGAAATCTCTAGTATCACCTGCTAGTCTCTGCTTGTTACCTTGTTTTGGATATCTGCACCTTCTCTTCGTGAAGTCAACTGATACAGCTTGTGTCGTGACGATCTCTTTTCGAACCATGCATCATTTCATCTCCTCTTTTACATTGTTATGTGCTGTCTGAAAATCAAATAAATCATTCAAGCACGCCATAATTACTTATGATTTTATAATGTTATAAGTTTTTGAGAATACATTGAATTAATGGTGCCGAATATGGCATACTACTTTAACTACATGAATCTGCACACATTGGGCAAAATCATCGGATGTCTCCGGGCTTACCGGGGTAAGTCGATGCACGCGACAATACCCCGGCAATAAACACGATGAAATTGAAAGTGAAATGATTAAGTAAACCGGCAAAATAATGGATTACCACCCGAATAGGTCAAATGACATAGTAAATTAATAAGTCCTACAACTCAATTTTACAAGATCTAATATGAAAATGTTGGCATATAGAGGTCGATATTGAATGATATGATTTTAAGTTAGCTGTGATAAAATCACTCATCACACAGAGATAATATTCATGATGAGAACATCTGTATCAATATTGCTTATCGCTTGCTTAGTGCTTTCGGGATGTGCGTCACTTACCGGAGACACCACCCAAACGACCAGTAAAACAACAACGTTACAAGAGTCGTCAGTTACAGATGTGCCAACAACTACGACACAAGCCACTGAATCAACAACGAACGCGAAGTCCTCAACTTCGACATCAACTACAACTTCACAGTCAGTAACAGCATCAACTTCAACAAGAACTTCTACAACTACTATACAATCACCGACAACTTCGGAAGCACAGAAACCACAAACAACATCACAGTCATCCACTAGCACGCGAACAACTTCCAGCAACCCGGAGTCGACCACCACACCGAAGACAACCTCGACTACGACCTCAGCTGAGACAACGACAGAAACCACTACAACCAAGACAACGACTGAATCCTGGAACAAACCAGAAAAACCGAATACACCCCTTCAAAATAAAATGGGGACGGAAGACGATCATCACCGTATCAAGAGTATCTCAGTTGTAAATACACAGGAAGTCAGTACTGGGGGCTACTCGGATTTTGACCTACAAGTCACTGCAGACACAAAGATGGAGCGTATCGATCCTGCAGAACACGGAACTGTGGATGGTGAACCCTTCTTCCTCGTCTATGCGGATGGGTCGCTCGACAATGGATCCGAGTTCTCACGTACCGATGGTACACTTATCGAACGATCGGACATTAGTCAGGATACAAACGGTGAGTACACCCTCTCCATTCACCCTGACGCTCTCAATGAAGCAGGCGTCGAAGATGGAGAAATAACACTCATGATCCTACTCATGGACAAAGACACCGATTGGGATGATATCTACGGAGTCAAATTCGTAACAATCGATTACTCGTCTGGAGACAAGTGATTTAACGTTATTGAGTTGTGTGAGGTAATTATTTCCGAAGACAATCACCGAGGTTCAGACATTTTTCCAAGCTCAGCAAACAGGGTACCAATCCAATTCATTTCACCGTGAATGCGTCCACCAAGCTCTCGTTCTCAAGGACCACGTAGGCCGAGCAACGCAGTAGGGGAATATAGCAGTTACAAGAGCGAAGCTCTTGTGCGCGAACGAGACGCTTCGTGTCTCGCCAACACCAATACTCGAATCAAGTGCAAACGGGCAGAGACACTTCATGACGATGGACCTGAGAGGGACGACTAAAGAATGTACATCGTGCGATATTGCGACCAAGAAACCGTTGTGGATCAGTGAACACTCCTGTCCTGCCTACGAGCATAAGGCGGACAGAAAAGTGAGCACGACTTAGAAAATTCCTTCTCGCCAGCCTGAAGATGTGGGAGTGAGACACTCTGAACAAACGTTTGTGGGGACGGGGCCCTCGGTGGATACACCGTATCTGCAAAGCGTGTCATCAAGACAAGTGGCCCTATCCTCAACTCATGATGTAGATCGGTTGGGGAAGTCAACAGCAATTAGTCGATTGTAGTAGCCATGGGAAATTCATTATTATAGCATCTTTTAAACAATCAATTATTAACAGCAGTTTTATATTAGCGATGACATTATATGGTATGAATCGAGCAGATATAGTTGGTACTCTCTTCAGTCTTGTTGGGACTTTTTCACTTTTTGGTCTTGCAATTGATCCGAACTACGGTTTGACAGGTATTGTTTCTGCCCTCCTTGGAATAGTTTGTCTCGGACTCGCAGCCGTGTATTTTCTCGGAAAGCGTCAAAACATCGAATACTAGCTCACTGCGTAGCTCTCGATGGAGTGACTATCAATACATTTGCCATCGACAAGGACGTCATTTAGCTACGTGAAAACAAGTTACCTATTAACGAAATTCTCAGTGATTATCTCGTCATTAATTTGGATTGACGGCAGAGAATAAGGAATAAACCACTCACTGTGGAGGATATTTAAGAGGGAAGTAATGACGCGGTTGAGATGGTCTGAACCGGTTATACAGACCTATGGAGAGTTTATCTCCATGCAAACAACCACGCTGCAATACAAATACCGTCCTTGAAGGCAAATACTTTGTGGTGAGAAATTTGATTAATTGTGACTCAAGAGTGAAACTATGTAAGAGGGCTGCGGGGTGAAATTGCATGCTATCTCCTTCGAGCGAGAATTCGGAGACTTCCTATAATTGAATGGACGACCCGTTGTTCTCTTCGGGTTTGCACTCACGCGAGGTGTGTCTCAAAATTAAAGCTGATAATCTTGTATCGTCTAGAGGACGGACGGAATTCGGAGAATGAGCGCCCTTCCCTATTTTCTACTAAATAATTGAGTTATTCAACAATATTATCATAATAACCAATATGTAATCTATTTTCTTAAGGGTTGGAAAAGACACGTTTAAATCGTGCCTTTAGAACTGGTAGAGTTCCAACAATCTATTAAAACACCATACGTCTAAATGTTTCGATTGGTAATTGAAACCCAGTAATTGAGAAAGTTGCAATACACATTCACAAGATCTAATGATTCTTAGAATACTGTAATCGCTAATTAGTCTATTAGATTGGGATCAAGTTCAGTAAATATTCTCTTTTCTGAATACAAGCGCGAATGCAACATCCCCCAGGAGTGAGCACCGCGAGCGAAGAGGGAGAAGATAAAGTGCTAACATCATCTCTCTTAGCTGCGATCGAGAAAACATGCATGTTGTGGCGGTGAACCTGAGAGAAATGACCAAGGAATGCTCCTAGTGTGGTGTGGAGACAGACAAGCCGTTGTGGGTACGAGAACTCTCGGACCCAGCGTATGGCTTCAGATGCGACCGCAATACGAACGCAGCTGAAACATCCTTTCTTACGGACTCACCAGAGTAGGAGTGGTTCACTCCGATTCAATGCCTGTGAAGACTGCGCTCCCGACAGACACTGTCGTGTCTGCAAAGCGTGTCATCGAAACAGGAAGCCCCGTCCTCAGTGTGGTCCCACAGCAGTGGACGGTGGGGTAGTTCACTGTTTGACTTTCATTCCATTTTGACTGAGCAAATCGGCAACGATTTCTTGTTCCCATGCTACACGGGTGCTCAGAGTTGTCTTATATCGCGTCGCTTCGATCAGGAATCCAGGAATTTGAAGGTCAGCAGCGACTTTGTGAGTGAGACGTGGACGGACACCGTAAAGTGTGTTTCCAACTTTGAAATCATAGATTGATCGATACGAGTCCAGACTTTTGTTCATTTGCCGTACTGTATTACGGGCATCATTCCGTGTACCGTCAACATATGTTGGGTAAATAGCCTGTCCTACACCTGCTGGACTCTCACTCTCATGGAGGATACCGCGGGAGCTATGAAGACTGAAAAAAATATCTGGGTCAGTATCGACAATATAATCCCACAGTGCACGTGCAAGTTGAGTTGTGGGACGTCGATTTGGTGGGAACTGATCGTTTAAATCACCGTTATCATTAATATATGTACCTCGACGAATAGCAACTGGATTGATTTCTGGAAGAACAACTATCTTTCCAGAATCGATTGACCAGTCTTTAACCGCATGTGCTGTGCGCCATCCAGCTGGTTCATTACCTTGAACACCACCAACAAGAACTGTTGTAGGACCTGGGATTCGGGAATCATTTATGTAAACCGGAACTTCTTCATTTGTTCCCTCAAGAATCGTATCCTCTGAATGAGTTTGGCGAATCGGACAGAATTCATTCCCATCTGCCATTACGCTACCGACTTGTGACATTCCCAGTGCGGATACTGCAGCTATCCCACCTGATTTGCGTAAAAAGGCCCGACGTGAATGGTCTGTCATATTATTCCGTGACGCTAGCTGTTGTTCTTTCTCTCCCGTCAGATTTTTTAGTTTATTTCTTATCATAATTCATTTAATGTACGTGTTTAATTCGCGTTGGATACAACCATACAACATTAGTTTATTAACGTTTCGATGTAAGAGCAATAATATATGATACTCAATAGCAGAGTAGTTCAAATATGGAGTTGACAGATACAATTAGATCAAATATCGACTGGGCATCCGTTGATTGTTCCTCCACGCATGCCACTAGATATCCAATATATTGAGAGCCCAAATATCACGAGCGAGATTATGGAAAAAGAGAGCCCATCAAAAGGTAATAGAGTGAGAATACTTGTTGCCCCAATGAATGAAAGAAATCCTGTGAGAAAAACAGACCCACACGCTGCACATCCCGCACCCAGCGTTCCAAAGACCACACCGACTGCACTACCAGTTCCGCTTTGTAAACTAACATTATGTTCTCTTAGATGATAGATCGACATCGACAGGTTGATTCCAAATAGTCCAGAAGTTATCAAGAGAACGGATTCTTTTATTGGTGAAAATGCAGTTCCGATAATAGGGAACAGTTGTGAGAATATAGTGATTCGTTGCTGAAAGGTCAAAAAGTCATTAAATAATAGTGTCTGTACCAACTCAATATTTTGTGAGAGAACAAAAATAGAAAGTCCAATTAATGAAGCGAGTACGGAACAGATAAAGTAACGAGGTATCGACAATACAAGACGAACTGTTCGTGATACCACTCGAAAATCTCCCCGTGATGTTGGAATTCTTTTTTGAATCATACTAGAGTCCATAGCCGCCAGTCGATCAGATTCTATTTGGCGACGTCTCAGGGAACACTTATATTTATTTTGGCCACTGTTTGAAGAAGTTGTTGCATTACATAGCACCTAAATTACACTCCATAATTGAGATGTGAAACGCCGAGATAATTCCTTTTGAAATTATCGCATCTAATTACGACTACGAGCAATAGCGATTGCGCCACCGAGTACACATAATAATCCAACTACAGCGATTACCGGTGAGTTAATATCTGGAAGTGCTCCTGATTTAGGTACAAGCTTTTGTGATTTTGAATTCTGAGCGGACTTAGTGCTAGGTGCAGCAGGAGTCGAATTATTAGTTGTGGTGCCTACTTTTCCACTGGTGTGACTCTCGGTTGACTGGGCGTTTGTCGTTTTACTGTTGGTCGAGTCCGACGGACTTGTCTGACTAGTCGAAGTCTTGGTATTGGTACCGTCGTTCGTAGTTTGACCACCGATTTCCTCATTAGTGGTGGTTGAACTTACCGATTCATTTGTATTCTGTTCTTCATTGTTTCCACCATCAGTACTAGTGTTGTTCTTATCGGCTTCACTTTTCGAGTTATCGGTGTCCTCAGCTTTCTCCTCTCTATCGGGTTCCCTATCTCCGTCAGAATCCAGATCTCGATAGTCTGCTATTCCATCTCCATCTCGGTCACTTGTCCCCTCTATGCGATCTAATATTCCATCGTTGTCTGAATCAGTATCATGCGAATCAATAATACCGTCGCCGTCCGTATCAATCGGTTGACCTCCGTTTGTCTCAACAATATCTGAGATACCATCTTCGTCAGAATCAACGTTTGTCGAATTATTACCGGATTGGCACGTATTGTCGGTGTGGTGCTGGCTAATGAGATATTCCGGGATATCACTATAGCTCATATTTTCCATGAGGTTCTTAACCCAAAATTTCGACATCGAATCAGTCCAGTTGATTAGCTGCTCAATAGAAATTGTCGAATCGTCCTCTTCTGTATTCGAATTCGCTGCAACAGGAGTAATAAATGCCGCAAACAATAATTGAAATGCCATAATTAGAGAAACGAGCCGCCATAAAGTAGTTGACCCAAGCTGCTCACGCGGTTTTTTTGACATAGTCGTCATACCGGAATAATGCGGGTTAACTCTTTCGAATCCATCTACACTCTATTCTGTAATCTTTCAATTGAAAATGATTAGTTTATTCTAGTCTCAAGCCTCAGACAGTCGGTCAGCTTTACCTGAAGAATTAAAGTAGGGCGAGTTAGATTCATATTCGGAATCTATATTTCAAATAAATATTTTTACTTTCAAAATATACAGTCTGTCTGATCTCAAATGGCTAATGAGATATTAATCATCCATATCTGTCGAAACATCTAACTCCTGCACAAGATTTGAAAAAGGCTTTAACGCTACTGTCCTGAACTTCCATAACGATGCCCCGCGAAAAACGACGCGCCTTCCTGACAACAGCTGCTACATTAGGAACGGTTAGTCTTGCAGGATGTTCTGTATTTGGAGACTCGAATGAGGACACAGCCACTCCAGAGAAGACATCAAATGATGGAAAAGAGAGTACTACACCATCCTCAACCTCAGAAGAACAAACAACAGAAGAAAGCACGACGACGAAACAGAAAAATCAGGGAACATCTCCCAAAGTATTCGAAGATTTCGAAACGCTCAAGAACTGGAGTGCCGTCGACGGGCTTGGAAAACTGGAAAAGAGTACGAAACAGACATATGCTGGATCACAAGCTGCTCATGTGAGTGGGAGCCAGCAATCTACCCAAGGGCAGATTCATCGGGTGAATTTTGGAAGCAATCCAGCTAACTTTGGTAATAAAAATCTCTCTCTGGCATTCAAATGCACTTCCCATGACTTCGTAAAAGTCGCTGTACAGTTGTATGCGCCGGATCGGGGCCATATTGTAGAGTTGAAACGCACACTCTATGGACCAAAGGGAAAGTGGGTTCGGGTAAACCTTGGAGTCACGGATGCTCAACGCCAGAAAAGTGTAGATCTCTCCCAGGTCTATGAAGTACGTATCATCGGTCGACCAGAGGATCCGAATTCGAAGAATCCTATTAATTTCTATGTAGATGATGTGAAGACTGTACCCGCACCGAAGAAGGGAATGGTCATGTTAACATTCGATGATAGTCTTGAATCTCACTATTCCGTTGCATACAAAAAGCACATGAAAAAACATGGGTTCCCAGGGGTAGACGCTGTTATTACAGATGCAGTATATGATGATGGTTTTCTTACCCAAACGCAGATGCGTGAATTGGTTAAAGATGGCTGGGACATGGTAGCTCACCCAAATATTGGTTCTAGTCCGTTTCCCCAACTCCCTGCAAAGGAACAAGAGAAGGTGATGAAAGACGCAAAAAGTTGGCTCAAACGCTATGGCTATAACGGTCACAAGTATATGGCTGTGCCAAAGAATATTGTAGGACCAAAAACATTCGACTTAGCGAAAAAGCACTTTGACATGACGCTTTCATTCGGAGCATCTCCTAATTCCCTTCCAGTGATTACGAAGGATACAATCCTTTCACGAATGTATGGCGACAGCAATATCGCTCGTACGAAAAAGATGATTGACTATAGCGCGGCGTACAAACAGTTGTCTGTCTTCTTATTTCATAGAATCGGCAAAGATGGGCTTTCCGAGAAAAAGTTCGAAACTATTCTTCGCTATCTTAAACAAAGCAACGTAGAAGTTGTCACACTTTCTGACTTAGAGAATAAAGGTCTCCTAGTCTGATATTTTGGATGCAAGCGACCACAGGTTAGGTGGATCTGCGAAACTATCGCTGAATCAGTTATTAATGAGTTATAGTATATATACAAGTGAGGAGAGCTGTGGCGAGTAAATGTGGGTAGGGGTAAGGTGGATCGGGGTGTGAACACCGGATCCAGGAGACCTTTTAGGGCATTAATGACTACTACGCCACAGATGTAATGTTGTGTGATATTGTAAATACTTTGTGTTATTTTTCAGCGATAGAATTTCCCTCGTTATTATGGCCGTTAATCGCATCGATTGAAAAGATCATCACCGATCAGTTTAACGAGTTCTTGAGCATCGACAGAGTTGGATAGTACCATAGTAACGCCAATGGTTCGTTTCGGGTGTTATATCTCGGAAGTGATGCACATCGACCACGCGTAAACAGGAAGTGCTTGAGGTAACTGTGGAGATAGAATACTACACCGTTCCTAGTCAGTGCACGCCCAAGATGTCACAGTGGCCGTCGGAATCTCTCTCTGGATCATTGGGGGACATCTCCAAAAAGTCGAAAAAGCGTGTTTGAAACGCCCGTTCGAAGATTTTGACATTCTATCCGTGATCGGATAAAGAGTCTGTAGTCACCACGATAGTAAGAATGTTGTATGACAATACATAGCATAAACATGGACGTTCCACTCGACGAAATCTCGCTTCTTGCACGCTCGGAACATCGCATCAACGTGCTCGAAGTGTGAGCGACCGACGCCGTGAACGGAACGACCTGCTGGCTGCGACGGGTGCTTCTTAGCCAACCATGGGGGGGATACTCTCGGACTTCGAATATCGTCGCTGGATTTTACGAGATGGGCGAACCTATTGAACTATTTCAATGAATCGTCCCTACAAATCTGAGAGATATAGCGTTCCTCCGATTGTCATTCCGACCATGCCACCCCACATGAAAAACAGTGCTATCACAATTCTCGTTTGCGTGACTATTCCATTGTGGTCCAAAGCTGATGAAGAGAGTGCCCAGATTATTACCCCGAAAAAAAGCACACAAAGGAGGGATCCTCCAATGAGAAAAACAGAAAAAAGTAGTCCCGATGTCTCTTGTACGAGTTCTAATTCACTCATCTTTATTCAATCTTATCTCCATGTTATGTAGCGTTTACTGAACTTTATAGATATATCAGAAACAATTGGTCGATAAATTGCATCATGCACAACCGAACAGAGGGACGAGGCCAAGGGAAACACTCGAAACAAAATGATTTTTCAAATCACGGCCGACGCTCCTGCCGACAACGATGGGTCCGACGAGAGCAAAACGGACGGTGAGGATTCGGACCAAGACGACTCGGATACCATTGACTCGATAGGCATGACTGAGACACGGACGAGAAGAACCAGCATGGAGACAACGAGGAGGCCGAGGAGCACCGCTGTAAATGACGTCCTCATCACCTGCTTACGGACATACGAGGAGAAAGCCCCGTCCTTTAGGGCGGGGATGAATCCGACAATCGACTCCACAATCCACCGTCGATAGCATAGCCGATATTGGGATAGTTTTAAGCCAACCCGACACCATTACGCATGTAATGGTCACGGTGACAGTAACCGCGAAATTCCATCAACCAACCCGGTCACGGCGGCAAGAATGGCAAGACGCCATGCTCGTCTACCGCGACACCAAACAACAGTTGGTGAACGGATGGGACTCCGGCGAACTCGGCATGTCCGTGACCACCGCCAGCATTGACAACGGATTGTACTCGGCGGTTCAGAACCAAGCTATTCGAGAGGCAAAAGCCGAGTACAAACGCGACGGGTGGATGAACTATACCGCCGCGCAACCGTTTGCTACGAACAACCAGAATTGGACGCTCGAAACGACCGACAACGGGTCGGTTGTAGTTGGCTTTCCTTGCATTTCACAGTGGTGGCATACGCCGATTTGTGTCCACGACGAGATTCAAGAACCTGTTCAACGGATTCTTGACGGCGAAGCGAAGAAATCTCGTCTACAGGTCTACCGCCGTGGTGACAACTGGTTCTGCTCGTTCACCGTCGAATACGATACCGTTCCTGACGGTGAAACGCCGATAGGCGTTGATATTGGCGAGCGGCACATTCTCGCTGTCCACGCCCTCGGAACGGATGAATCAATGCTGGTATCGGGAAAAGAGGCGCGATACGTCAGACGGAAATATCGTTCCCTTCGTGATTCGCTGTCGGAAGCGGGAGCACTTCGTGCTCGCAACCACGTTGGTAACAAAGAACACCGCCGTATCCGCGACCTCAATCACACCCTCTCGCGTCGTCTCATCGACTTCGCCGACCAATTCGAGAATTCAGTGATTCGGATTGAAACGCTCGAAGGTATCCGCGACCGTACTGGGTGGTCAGGTGTCCATTCGTGGCACTTCCACCAGCTTCAGACGTTCATCACCTACAAGGCTGAACAGGCAGGAATCCGCGTAGAAACGGTTGACCCGGCCTATACCAGCCAGAACTGTTCTTCATGTGGTGAACGGGGGTCACGGAACCACGACCATTTCAGATGTTCGTCCTGTGGATACGAACGCCATGCTGATTTAAACGCGGCGGCGAACATCGGGAAACGAGAGGGGGAACCATGCACGGCCTAACACTCCGGGTGAGGCGAACCGTGCTCCCTTGCTGGTTGAACAGCCAGCCGTCATTGACGCCCATAGTTGATGGGGAGGAAGGCCGCTTTGACACGGCTTCACGCGCTGTAACGCACACCGTCGGTCATAATTCGGTGGCTACCGTTGACGTTCCACGCGAAAGCGTACTTGAGAACCGAGGAAACGCGCAACCTCAATATCCTCTTCGAGGAATCCTCGCGCTTTAGCGCGGGGCGGATGTCAAATCCCACTCCTCGTTAGTCAAATCATCAGTACCATCGCCGCTTATTATGTCTACGCCGGCGCGACATTGCCCGGCAACAACCAAGCGGCACAAGCTGCATTTCAAGAGCTCCAGAACGACCCGGCGCTCTTCATCGCGAGTATCGTCGGCATTGTGTTGTTGGCGTGGAGTGGTTGGATTTGGACAGCAGGGATGGAGAAATTGCACGATCTCTCGCGTCGAAACGCCATCATCACCGTCGGAATACCCGTCGGCATTGCCCTGATACTGCGTATCGTGAGCGCCATCTAGCAGGAGACCACACGATACGTTCGACGATTACGTTCATTCATTCCATACAATCTTCCTAGCTAACATTCTTAACCACTGTCTTCATGTATCTGAACAGAATGTCTGTTATCAGGCTCGACGATGTCACGAAACAATTCGGTTCCGTGACTGCCCTCCAAAACCTTGACCTGTCGGTCCAAGATGGCGAAATCTACGGCTTCCTCGGTCCGAACGGCTCGGGGAAGTCAACAACTATCAACATCTTATTGGATTTCATTCGACCAACAAGGGGGCAGGCGACCCTCTTCGATCTAGATGCCCACGCCCATTCACAGCAGATTCGTGAGCGCGTGGGTGTCCTGCCGGACGGGTTCGACGTGTATGATCGCCTCACGGGATATCAACATCTCGAACTGGCTATCGAGTCGAAAGAGGCGAACGATGAGCCGATGGAAATCCTCGAACGTGTCGGTGTCGCGGATGCCGCCGACCGACGGGCCGGGAACTATTCGAAGGGGATGACCCAGCGATTAGTCCTCGGCATGACACTCGTCGGGCAGCCGGACCTCATCGTTCTCGACGAACCGTCGACTGGGTTGGACCCGAACGGAGCGCGTGAGATGCGTGAGATCATCCTCGAAGAGAACCGACGCGGTGCGACGGTCTTCTTCTCCAGTCACATCCTCGACCAAGTTGAGGCGGTGTGTGATCGAGTCGGGATTCTGTCAAACGGGTCGCTGGTGGCCGAGGATTCGATTTGCAACCTCAGACAGAAGATGAGCGCGACGACCGAGCTGACCATCGTGGTATCCGAAGTGACGCCCGAGGTACTCGCTGCAATTCGTAGCTGTGGGGGAATCGTAAACGTGTCGACCGAAGATACTCGGATAACGGTCGCTATCGCCGACGGGTCGAAGGCCGAAGTTATCGACGCCGTCGAATCTACCGACGTGAGACTTCAGGACTTCTCGATACGTGAAGCCTCGCTCGAAGACCTCTTTGCGGCGTACACGGAAGGGGAGGCGATGACCGCATGAGCTGGCGAGTCATCGCGAAAAAGGAAGTGCGGGACGCGAGTCGGTCGCGTCGTTTGTTCGCGCTGATCGTCGCGTTCGTGCTCTTCTTTGCGGGGGTTTCGTTCGTGGTCATCAAAATCTCGAACTTCTTCCAGGGGAACGACTCGGTACAGATTCCGGTCATCATGTCTTTCACGACGCCACTCGGTGTCTTCCTCCCCGCCGTGGGAATCTTCTCTGGCTATCGTTCGATAGTGGGCGAACGCGAGTCGGGAAGTCTCAAGCTACTGCTTTCGTTGCCGCACACGCGAACGGACGTCGTTCTCGGGAAGTTCATCGGTCGAGCGGCAATCATTTCGCTCGCTACGGTGATCGGATTTCTGGTCGGTGGTGCCATCATTATTGCACTCGGGGCGACGCTGGCCGTGACCGATTATCTCGTTCTTGTCCTCTTGTCGCTCGTTCTCGGAGCGACGTTCGTCAGCGTCAGCGTCGGTGTTTCCGCCGGCCTTCGGTCGGAGAATCTGATAGTCTTGATTGGCTTCGGATTAGTGGTGTTGTTCACGCTCCTCTGGGGTGTGTTGACGGCCGTGTTGGGACTCACTCTTCGGCGGTATGGTATCGGTTCGGTCGCGTTCCAGACCGATCTGCTCTCGTTCATTCGGGTGGTCAATCCGCAGACGGCGTTCAAGCATGCCTTTTCGGCCGTCTCTGCAGCGAACACCGCTCCCGCTGCTGGTGCGTTCTGGTAACAAGGCTGGTTCGGATTCGTCGTCCTCGCACTTTGGATCGTTCGCCCGCTCGCATTTGGGCGGTGGAGATTCGCTCGCGCGGAGCTAACGTAACCGGTACCGGGGACTGCATCCGCTGGTCTCTCCGTTAATCCCCGTTCGAAAAATACGCTCGGCACAGCAACGAGACGCTGGTCACGAATTCCCCGGAATCGAATGGGAATTCGGTCGGTGATTGGTAATACGGGTTGGTAGAGTGCTCATTTCCGATGATGGGGACACGGCCTGCCCGGAAACGGAACGACGCACTGACACGGGACATTAGAGTTCCCGTCAGTGCGTCCGCAAATCGGTTGCCCGATGGAGTTCGTATGTGGGGTATTCTGGGACATAATTACCTTGTACCAGGAGTGTAGGTATATACATTTTTGAATATCGTTGAGGTGTGTCTGACGAATGAACAATGATAGTTGATTATGGATTCACATCTGAAGAAATTTCTCGATTAGTGTTGATTTCCCCCAGTAGTATAGGTTATTTCGGGTATGATGGAGAGACGTCTTCGTTTTACGGATAGTATCGTTGTCGTGGACGAAACACCGATATGCGTGAATTACACATGCAATATCATGCAGACAATCACGGAGTTCGAGTCGTCGTTAGGGCGACTCAACTGAATGGTGTTCGACATCAGCTTTGTTCCATTACATATTAAAATTATTAGTATAATCGTTAATTATATATCCTGTTCTGTGTACCATCGGCCCATGACAGGTGGTACCGACCAACGGAAGGCAGCGATGACGTGGCAGAGACGATACCGTCCGGTTGCGGACGCCGTATCAACGAACAAGCTAGATGATAGGAGCGCCGAGAAACCACTAATCCAGTCGCCGAAAACGACAGTAGGTGGTGAGTCGCGATGGCGAGCGTCCTCGAAATAGTTCTCGCGGTCCTGCCGTTAGCGGTCATCGCATACCTCATGATAGGGAGGTTCTGGCCCGCTACGCGTGCGATGCCGCTCGCGTGGCTGTCCGCCGTCGTCGTCGGCTTCGTGAGTTGGGGAATGACACCGACGTGGATTGCGGCCGCGACGATAAACGGCTTCATCACGGCGGCGAACATCCTTTGGATTGTTTTCGGTGCAATCTTGCTGTTGTACACATTGAAACAGACCGGAGCTTTCGACACCATCAACGCCGGATTCACCTCTATTAGCGAGGACCGACGTGTGCAGGTGGTTCTACTCGTCTTCCTGATGGGGTCGTTTATCGAGGCGGCCGCAGGATTCGGAACCCCGGCGGCAGTCGTTGGCCCGCTGTTGGTCGGTTTGGGTTTCCCACCACTCGCGGCAGTCGTCGTTGCGCTCACCGGGAACCTGATGGCCATCACCTTCGGTGCGGTGGGCACGCCGCTCATCATCGGCTTACAGGACACGTTCTCGACGGCGAACGTGGCGACGCCTGCGGGAACGACAGTACCCGAATGGGTCGCACAAATCGGCATGTGGGCTGCGTCGTTCCATGTCATCGTCGGCATAATGGTGCCGTTTATCGGCGTTGCGATGATGACACGATTCTTCGGTGAAGAGCGTTCCATCAAGCCTGCGCTTGAAGTGCTGCCGCTCACCCTATTCGCGTGGTTCACGTTCGCGGTTCCGTACTGGCTGACCGCGTACTTCCTCAGCCCGACGTTCCCCGGCCTCCTCGGTGCCATGAGCGGAATGGTGTTTACCGTCGGCGCGCTGAAAGCCGGGTACTTCCATCCCGATGAGGAGTGGGACTTCGCACCGCAAGAACTCTGGCCGGACCACTGGGTCGGCGATATCGAACCCGGCGAGACGTCTCAAGGTGATCGTTCTATCGCCGCCGACGGCGGCGTCGTCACAAGACAGATGCCGCTCTGGAAGGCGTGGACACCGTACGCACTGCTGGCGATACTGCTCGTTCTTACCCGCGTTTGGACCCCCCTCACCGACTTCCTGACCAGCACGCTCGTCCTCAAGTGGTCGAACATCCTCGGAACCGGCCTTGATAACGATTTCGCACTGCTCTACCTACCGGGAGCGGTGTTCGTTGTCGTTCATCTCATCACCATTCCGCTGCACGGCATGAATGGTCGTCAGATAAAGGATTCGTGGGTCGAAACGGCTGAGAACGTTACTCCTGCTGTCATAGCCTTGCTATTCGCGGTTGCGACAGTTCAGATCATGATCCAGTCAGGCAAGGCCGCCAACATCGACAGCATGCTGGTCGTTCTTTCCGACGCAACGGCGAACTTCGCTGGCGGCGTCTACCCGTTTTTCGCGTCGCTGGTAGGTGCGTTCGGCGCGTTCCTTGCCGGTTCGAACACGGTAAGCGACATCTTATTCGGGACGTTCCAGTACAATGTCGCCGAGAACCTTGCCGTTTCGCGTACCATCCTCGTCGGCGCACAGGCAGTCGGCGGCGCAATTGGGAACCTTATCGCGGTTCATAACGTCGTCGCGGCGCTCGCAGTCGTTGGCCTCGTCGGACAGGAGGGGCGCGTCATTCGACTCGAACTCCTCCCGCTGGCCTACTATGCGACCATGACCGGAGTACTGACGATGTTGTTCGTTTACGTCATTTTCCCTGGTGTCTTCTGATACCGTCTACCTTTTAGCCAAGTAAGTCCGTTCCACATACCGGATTTGTTTCACCAAGTGGTCGGATTTCAGACGATAACTACAAACGAATGTGTTGGGATACAACGTCTGGGTATCAATCGATGAATCTCGACGAATTTGTAACCTTCCACGCACCGAACGAAACAGAAAACACATTCGAATTGGAGAGTTCCAAGATGCTCGATGTTTCGGTAGACGGAAGTATCATGGCACGAGCGGGATCGATGGTCGGTTACACCGGCGAAATCTCTTTCGAGCAGAAATCGGCTGGTGGACTAAAAGGAATGTTGAAACAGAAGGCCACCGGTGAAGGTGCGGTGATGATGAAGGCAACCGGAACCGGTCATCTATATCTGGCCGACCAAGGTAAGGAGGTCCAATTGCTCGAACTTGATGCCGACGACGAGATTAGCGTCAATGGAAACGATATACTAGCATTTGAGGACAGTGTTTCCTGGGACATCAAGATGATGAGCAGTATCGCCGGAGCGTCCTCGGGCGGTCTGTTCAACGTGTATCTAAAGGGACCTGGATATATCGCAATCACCACCCACGGTGAACCGCTCGTCGTCCCAACGCCGGTCAGCACCGATCCCAATGCGACGGTTGCATGGAGTAGCAACGTCTCACCGAGCTCTAAACGCGATCTAAATCTCAAGAGTTTCATTGGACGGACCTCCGGTGAGACATATCAGCTACAGTTCCCGGAGGAGGGAGGGTTCGTTATAATTCAGCCGTACGAAGAAGTACAATCTCACGAATAGGATAGCACGATTTATCTCAATCAAAGGCCAAGTATATTTTTGTATACACTATAGCTCTGTTTGCCGACAACCTTTGTCATATATCGATCGGATCGGAACGCATAGCAAGTTGGTGTGCCACGGAGACCGGCTTTTTTTGCCGTAGATAGATCCTCATTAACCTGTGTCTCTTGTGGTTTTGATTTTACATCTTGAACCACATCTTGGCTATTCAAGGATGTATCTGAGTCGACAAACTCCTTTGTTTTATCCAAAATATTATCAGTATCTATATTATCCTGATTGCTAAAGTAATATGACTTTAATTTCCAATATGCAGCTTTATTTCGAACAAATGCAGATTCGAGAGCATAGGTCGCTTCCTCTGCCCATGGTTTAATCACGGGAATTGTCCGAAACACAATGGAAAGTTTGCCAGTATCTGCATATTTACTCTTGAGTTTGGGATATGTACTCTCTTCAAAATGAACACAATTTGGGCAGGATGGATCTTCAAAAACAACCAATGTCGCATCTTTACTGAAGGGGAGTGGACCACGGGTTGGCTCATCGAATATGCCCATTGTAGAGGGATGATCTGGTCTTGAGTGCGCAGTAGATGTAGTCTTTCTCTCTTTCGTAGTAGATATTGTAGTTTTCTCAGTGGTTGATTGTTTTGATGTACTAGTTGTTACCGAATCAGTTGTACTTTTAGAAGGTGAGTGAGATGTGGTATTATGTACTGACGATCCTGTCGATGTCGTCGAGTTTTGTGAAGATTGATCTACTGTGGTCGTTACTGGTTGAGTAGTACTGGTATTCTTCGATTCGTCTGATTGTGATGTACAACCTGCAATCAACATCCCGATTGGAATGGTGCTTTTTAGGAGGGCTCTACGATCCATAGTATTACTACGATTTGTTCTCCAATATACTTAGGGGTGCTGTTTGCGTAGCCGTTTTCCTCTCTAAAGATCCAGCGAGCCTTTGTGGTGATAAGTTGCCAGGGGGTGATGAGACCTCTTTTGTACGATTGCAATATCAGAACGGCTCAGGGAAACGACTTCCAATCGAGGACTTCCGCGGCATCAGCACCGACTATACATTGAATGGGACAGATAACCACCGATGTACGTGGAAACATGCAATCAATCGACACGACATCTTTCAGCCGTATGCGACGAGATCTCTTCACTACCGCTAGGCAAACACGATTTCGACACGCTTTTACTTTACTCTGATATCAATCATGTATGACGAAACAAAGATCGCATCCTGATGACCTTCGAATCTTTAGCATAATTCTGCAGTTGACAACAGTATCTAGCGCGATAATTATTATCCCTCTCATCGGACTGTACCTACTATGGGATGGGAGAATAGATGAGTTCATTAACTGGATATCTGGCGGTTGGCGATCGCCTTTGTAAATAGACTCTTCTTCAACAATCTATCATTATCGATCTTTTTCTATTCGCATGCTACTGAATATATTCGACTAATCGCGTGTTTGAACCCATTTTAGCGCCATATTAGGATATGACTAGGACTGTTTAAACAGTTTGAACTCTCCTGCAAGAGTGCAAAATTGTTGCCCAATACTTCAAAACCGTGAATACGGTTTGTACAATTGGGGGGGTATATAATATCAGCTGCTCTGGACGGAACCACTGATGTCAAAGCAAAATGCATCGCGGCGAACGTTTCTGAAGACAACAGGTGTGATGGCGGCAGTCGGTCTCGGTGGATCAATTCCTGTGAACGCAGCAACAGACCTTTCAAATGCACCTGTTCCTGATGACGCCGACGAGCGCTCATACGCGACAATGGGAACCAATTCTGATGCACCCACTGCAACGGTGTATGGAAACTTTAAATGTCCATATACGCAGAAATTTGTTCGAGATGGCAACCTAGAGGCAGTATTGGACGAGTATGTCTCTTCTGGTGACCTGAATCTTCGGTTCCGTGCACTTGCATATCAGCCGCCAGGAACCTCCTCGCATGGTACCTCAACCTACTACATTTCCGACAGTGACCCTCTCATCTCGGAAGCCGCTCTAGGTGTCTGGGATGTCTCACCGGAAGACTACTGGGAGTTCTTCAATTACATGTTCTCGGACCTCATCAGAGGCAATGTCTCGTTCAGTGAGATGGAAGGTCGAATGGAGTCGGCAGACGTCTCAAGTCAGGAAACAATTATTGACCGAGCTTCTTCTGGCCGGTACGATGACACCGTAGAAGAAAACCGATATACAGCTGGTGACTATGGTGTGAGTTGGACCCCAACGATGGTTTTTGATGGGGACATTACCTCACCTCATCATGATGTCGATGACCTCCTCAGTTGGCTTGGCGAGCGCATTCCAAATGCGAGCTCGTCAAGCAGTTCTGATGACAGCTCGTCTTCCTCTGATGAGGAAACTTCGTCCGAGTCAACGAGTGAGGAAGATAATAGTAATGAGGAAACCACTGAGTCTGACCAGTCCTCTGATGATTCGGAGTCTGAGGATATGAGCTCATCCAGTACTGGAACGAGCAGTTCCAGCGATGAATCCGGTGATGATTCAGATAGCACTTCTGACCAGTCATCCGATTCCTCCGGGTCGTCAGAAAGCAGTTCCTCAGAGGACACAACTGACTCGTCAACTGATTCCGCTGACTCGTCTTCTTCCAGTTCGGATTCGAGCAGTAACGATGAAGAATCTGAGACAGTCTCCATTGGAACTATCTGTCGCGTTATCTTCGACTAGACTACACCAAATACGCGTTTTGCACGTTGAAGACAAAACTTCCTTACTGAAACGAAGTATTTTACGTGACGCAGGCGATATAATTCTGTCATTGTGCAGAGATGAATCGCCTCCTTTGTCCATTCAGTATACGCTAGAATCCTGGTTCCCCATTATTTCTAATCCCATCTGATGTAATCTGTCCGCACTCATACTAAATATCGGACAAATTCGGACCTTTCAACCGAAGCCCACTGTGATCGTATCGAGATCTGTTGAGTTCCGGCGTATGTCTCAGGGGAAGTGAGGAAGTATCAATAATTAAGAAACATCAAAATAGCAAGTAGAATTTGAACCGCAAGAAGGGCACCCCTCTGTTCTCGTTGCAAGTGTTGTGCCACACCGCCGACATTCAATAATCACGTCGTTTCGATCGCCAGATCGAAGTAGACGCTGTACATACGGCAGTATTTCCATAGATACTGCTTTATCGAATAAGTAATAGGCTTTGTGGAAATTATGATATTTCATATAGGTATCTTGTCTAACATATTTATAATGAATCTTGGTTAGGAACCGGTCATGGTAGGGAAAATAGACTCAACAAGAGACCCACCTTATTGTTGTCTTGGGAGATCGATCCTCTCTAATTTGTCCCCACATTCAGGACAAACAATATGCCGCGTCGTCGCACCTTCTGTTTCCTTGCAGCCGACACATTGATATAGAGGAGGGTCGGGTGCAGTTGAGTTGTTCCTTCTAAACAATTTGTTCAATAACGACATTCGTCCCTATATGATACATGAAGAAGGCGCATTATATATTTTTCTATTAATTATTTTTGATTGATTCGAAACTGCTTTCTACCAGATAAAGAATCGAACTTTACACAACGAAGGAATGCGTGTGTCGGGGTTCGAAGACGGACGAACCGCTGTGGTTCATGAACACTCCTGTCCTCCCGATTCGAAGCCGATAGAGACAAATGCGGCATGGAATATCCTTGCTCGTGGTTTCGATCAGATAAAGACGGACTTTCCCGAATTAACGTCACTAGAAACCAGGATTTCTGACTGACGAACGAATCGCGGACCGATTCATCAACGCTTTTAGAGACTGCGCTCCCTCCGAAAACCGTTGTATCTACACAGCGCGTCACCGAAACAGAAAGCCCCTTTGGAGCGGGGAGCAGTCACCCAACTTTCAATCTGCAAAGTGCCTAAGAAGGTAGTTATTTTTAATGCAGGCGCTAAAATTCTGTCCTTTAGGGCGGGGATACAGCGCCGTCTTCATCTGTATGAACACTGTTAATGAAAGTCTTAGGTCGTCAATCCGATAGGATCCCATCGGAGTCTGACAGTCCGACAACTGGCAGTTGACTGGGTGTTTGCCGCATCAAAAAGTAAGCCCACGGACGGTGGACCGACACAAAACAAGCAAGTACCTCCGAGTCCCGTCCGTTCTCTGGACGCGATAGGAGTACCGGCTACGTGGCATAGCCAGTACTTCGTCGGGGTGTAAACCGTACGTTCCCATCGAACCACCCCTTGATGGGTGTGGGAAGCCCGTACGTTAGCGCGGGGAGGATGTCACTCTAATAAAGATCGAAGATAGGCCACGAGACCAGATAGACCTCCGATAGCTGTGAGTACATTCAAGCCAGGCTGACCATCAGAAGATGTCGTTTTGGTCGGATTTGTACTAGTCAAACTACCAGATGTTGTCATCCCGTTAGTTTCTGTTGTCTGAATTGTTTTAGTAGATGTATTTGACTTGGTGGTGTTAGTAGTACTAGATTGAGTAATTGTACTCGTATCCGCCTTCGTAGAAGTTGTCTTTGGACTCGTCGAGCTCGTTGTTGTTTTCTTTGTAGTCTTTTCTCCGGTAGTGGTCGTTGTAGTGTTAGAGTCCATATCTCCCCCCAGAACGTGGAAATTCCCGTACTCGGTATACATCCAGTCTGTAGTTGAGTTCATTGGATATGTTGCTGTGTATATTTTCCCATTAGCGACAACCGGAGAATTAGCTGCAGGACCATATTCGTCAAAATTCCAATTGCCAAAATCATGACGCCACTGTTGTGTACCAGATGCTGCATCTAGCGCTAAAACAACTGCATTACCTGTATCAGTCTCTAAATCACTTCGGCCACCAGCATAGAGAGTACCATTGCCTACGGACATAGCTCCTGTGATCGTTGCATTTGCATCATGCGACCAAGCTTCCTCTCCATTGTTTGCAGTAAGTGCTCTGATGGTATTCCCGGTGTGGAATAGAACATGATTACCTGCAATCGTAAGTTGAGGATTCGACCAAGTGACTTCAGTTTCAACTGAATATGACCATTGAACTGACCCATCGTCAATGGATCGGGCTTTTATCACTACCTCAGAGCTGCTATTATTCCCTACACCGTAAACCGTTCCCTCTGATACAGTTTGTAGCCTCTCTTTCTCACTGGACACATCCCATAACACAGACCCATTATCAGCATTCAACGCGACGCCATTTTCATAGATAAGAGAATTATCTGCAAAACAAGCAGGTCCACTGGCCACATCGGTTTGCCATATTATATCACCAGTGTCCCGATCGTGCTCGCTAGCATGACCTGAACCACTTGCAAATAGTCGATTATTTACGATTAACGGATTCGTCAGACCAACTGAGTCCTCTTTACTCCATCTCTCTTCCCCGGTAGAAGCATCAAGAGCGAAAAAGCCCGATGAATCGGTAGATTCTGAACCACTGGTGTCAAAATATAGTACACCATTCTCGTATGTTGGTGTTTCTGGCGGAGAGATCCCGTCAAATTTCCAGACCTCCTTTTGTGTTTTTAGATCATAAGCAGCAACATAGCCGCTACCAGATGATGGCGTGTTTTGTGTCGTTACTGCTAAATACAACAGTCCATTTGCGACAATTGGTTCGACTGTATTCATCCCCCCATTTAAATCAAACGACCATTCCGTTGTGATATTCGTCTCTGGACCACTATCAGAGGTTGTACCGGTACGGCTTGCGTTTCCTCTAAAGGTTGTCCAAGAGCCATTTGGTTCTCTAGCATCGGCTATCGTAAGGCTAAACCCAGAGCCAATCCCTGCTGCTGCACCAATGACACCGATGTTCTTTAAGAAACTTCGTCGACTGGCTTCGCTCATACCAAAACCTCTACGATTAGGGGTGATAAGCTTTGTGATAAAGTAAGATACGTCGAGAATTTATTAGATTAAAGGAGAGTTTTGCCACTGCTGTCTGGTTTGGTGTCAGAATCACCTAAAACAAAGAAATTGGAGTAAAACAAGTATTCATAGTCAAGCATTGAACCAGCAGGATATGTCGTTGTGTATATTTTTCCACCAGCTATGACAGGAGTTCCCGCTGCTGGTGGTTCCTCTGGAGATGTTTCAAGCGACTCGGTATCAAGTAAGTGAACCCATTGAGTATCCCCCGAGGCCACTTCAATCGCGTAGATGATCGCTTTACCTACGCCAGGTTTGGATGGTAGCATGTATCGACCACCGATGTAAAGGGTTCCATTGGCAACAGTTGGTCTACTGAAAAATTCACCAGCTAACTCCTGAGTCCATTGCGTTGATCCGCTTTCAGGATTGAGTGCGATCACAGTATCCTCTTCACTTGAATCAAAGAGAAGAAGAGAATTATCTGTGGCTGCAATGCGCTTATCCACTGCTGCTGTACTCTCAAGAACATTTGTCCAATCAAGTGATCCATCTGCTGCTAATCGAGATTCAAGTGTCACTGTATCATCGTTCCCATCGATGTACTCTATTTTGAGGTAGTAGACTCGCTCGTTTGAGACAATATGATTAGCATAGGTGACCACTTCATCACCAATATCCCATCTTACTAACCCATCCGACGAGCTCAGGGCTTTTCCATCACTAAAGAAGAGAACTCCATCTCCATAGCTTAGTGCACCATCACTGCCGTCAGTTAGCGTACCGACACCTGGCGTTCTCCAAATCGTTTTACCAGTTTGTTTATTAAGTGCTAAAGCACCGTCTTCATTAGCTGTAAAGACCTGATCTTCGACAACAAGTGGGGAAAGCCAACGAAGATCGTCAGTACGACTCCACTTTATGCTTCCGTCATTAATATCGAGAGCATAAAGCCCTCCGTTATCCGTTTCTGGGCTTTCTGGCACATTGGTAGCAACATACAGCAAGTCATCACCAACAGTCGGAGTTTTCGGTGATGGTAGATCAGACTGTTTCCATTTCAGATCACCTGTCTCACGATCATAAGCACCGATATAACCCTCACTCTCTCCAGAATTACTATTTGTTGTGATTGAGAGGTATATTGTGTCATTGGTTACAATCGGCTCCTTATGTAACATGCTACCATCCAAATCTAATTTCCGATCCGTTGTTGCGTATGGTTTTGGTCCATCACCAGTGATGGCTCCAGTCCGATTTGGATTTGATCGAGCTGTTGTCCACTCACTGTTAGTATTTGAATTCTCACTATCAGACTCCATTGCAACAATATTGCCGCTTTCAAGCGCTGCGGCACTCAATGTGATACCGACTGTTTTTAAGAAGGACCGCCGATTGTTTCTCTGACCATCTACTTGAAGTTGCTTCTTCATTAATTGGTTTATGTAATAAAACATCCTATATATATCTTTTGATTTCGGCTTATAGGGATTGGAATAGTAAAAATTTTATATTGACGTAGATGAAGTCTTTTTATCTCATGAAAACACCTATTAACGAAATTGATAGTTATCAACAAAGCAATTGGATAAGATGTATGGTAAAATATCAGAATATAGTTATATCTGCGATTATGAGGGGAACAAGAATGGAAGAAGAAAATAGAGTCGAAAAAGGGACCAACCCAAAAACCTACCAGATATCCAAATCACTCTTGGGGGCGAAGTAAATGTCGACATATAATATTGTAGCTGAAGGTGCAGATGACAACGGTAACACTCCAATCGATGGCGTACTAGACGATATTGCTAAAGAGAATACCACGATAATCTTCCCCTCGGGAAAATACAAACTCAATGAACTTGTCGTTCAATCTGGTGTAGACGATCTTAAACTCATTGCGCCAAACGGTGCTCGCCTCATCCCCGGTCAATCAGGCGATAGTATCCGGTGGATCGATGTTTTTTCACAAGGATTCGTTATGGATGGATTCGAACTGGATATGCGCAATACGCCAGTGCCACCATTCGTGCGGATGAACTACGAATCTGGGGATTGGGAACTCAAGCGGTTGGTTACACGTGGAAAGGTACGAGCCGCTACGGACTCTAACGTTAGGTCCGGTGACTCGAGTGAAGCTCGAACCTATTTTAGACTCTCTGCAGCAGAGGGTACTCGTGGTCTTTTACAGGATTGTTATTTCCATGAGGGTGCGTGTGAACCCGATGAAGCGAGTAATCGCCGAGCTGTCCTCGTTGAATCTGGAAAGGGTGAACTCGTGTTTAACCGCTGTTGGTTTGAGTTATGGGCTGAAAATACAATGTACGCGAAGAATCTTGAAGGCCCTATGAAGGTATACAATTGTTTCCAGCGGAATACTCAGAATGGGATGCGCTTAGGTGGGAATACCGAAGTCCGGAACTGTGTTTCAATTAAGGACGACAAACATCCAATTCAAGCTTGGTCCGGTGGAGCACTCCAGCGTGGCATAAATGCAGAAGGTTCGGTTCCAACTGATTCATCACGGGGTGTCAGTAGCTATGAAGGAACAATTACTATTGCTGATAGCGACTTCTATCATCGCTATCCAGAACCCACCTGTGGGGGGCCAATCACAGGCCCAACCCCGGTCGCACGAATCGACGTTCAGAATGTGAGAATTAGTTATAAATCTGAAAAGAGTCACGACGCTATCTATACGTTACCCGGTCGAATGAATGATGGCGACGTGGCAAATCTCGAATACCTAAGGCTACGAAATATCCAAGTTGAGAATGATCACCCATACACGTATGCCGTCTCAATTGACCAAGAGCCTGATGAATGGGGGAAAGTCTCCGGTGTATTAGGTGGATCTGGGAGGCAAACAGATTCATCATACGTTCGGAACCGAGTTACCACAGATGGTGACCCAACACCCCCAAACACGCGACCACCATTGCCAGATCCCCCAGAACTTGGCCAAGTACCACTGCAATCCGCTCAACTCATTAAGATTGATAATAGAGGAAATGATTCAGAGGCGTCCTACTTGATCAAAGCTGGCACAAATGTTCTACCCGCAGGAGATGATAAAGCAACTATTTCAATGAAATGGGGACCAAACAATTCACCAGTTAGGCCACCAAATTCGGAGCTTGCAACTGGTGAGGTACCACCAGGTGAAGTTCATGCATTCTATGTTACCGGAGGTATTGAAAAAACAACCGGTGGTGGTTCAGCAACATGGAGTGCAGATGGGACAGAGTTTAATCCAGGAGTACCAATCAACACGGAGACTCTCTCACTCTCACAACCCGATGCAGACACGTGGCATCAAGTAGATCAAAATTTACGACCGACAGGTGTTACGATAGCAAAGCCACTTTCTTATAGGGGAACGCAACCAGCTCATGTTCGCTGGCGAAATTCTGATGACGGTGATTTCGAGTATAAAATTGAAGAATGGTTGTATCAAGACGGTTCCCATATTAAAGAGACATTCCATTTACTCACAGTTTCTCCAGGAAGCCATCTACTGGAGAAGGATAATGGTACTTCATATCGGATGAAAGCTGGAACTGTCTCAACCTCAGATCGCTTCAACGATGTTTCATTAGGGGGCTTTTTCGGTTCTGAACAACCAATTGTCCTAACTCAATCACAATCATATAATGGTCCTGAGCCAGTTGTTACACGAATTCAAGATCGAACAAATGATTCATTTAGCGTTCAGGTGCAGGAATCAGAAACACCTCGTGGGGGCCATGCTCTAGAAACGGTTGGCTATATTGCTCTGCAGCAGGGAACTGGCCATTTGAATGGTCAACCATTTGAGGTTCAACAAACAACACAATCAGTAGATGAAGACTGGTTCTATATTCAATTTGAACAGGAGTATGAGACACCAAGGTTTTGTGCTGATCTACAAACCTACCATGGGTTTGATCCAGCAGTTCTCCGATATCGAAATCTAACTGGGACTGGAGTTGAAGTCAAAGTTGAAGAAGCAGAAAGTGAAGATAAAGAAGTAAAACATGCTACCGAAGTAATCGGATATACTGTCTTTGAGGGTGCTACTCTTGCAACAAACAAGAGGACGAATGGTCAACTAACAAATGGTTCATGGCATGAAGTCGATTCGAATATTCAATCATCACGTGTAGTAATAGCAAAACCACTATCGTATAACGGTCATGAACCTGCGCACATTCGACTTCAGGAGTCCTCATCTAGTGGCTACGAATACCGGATCGAAGAGTGGAAACATCTCGACGGTGGACATAATACGGAAACATTCTACACGTTAGCTTCAGAACCTGGAAATCACGAGATATTATTGAGTGATGGTACTCATTATCGGGCGAAGGTTGGAATACTCTCCGCATCCGACGAGTTTGAAACATGCTCACTAGAAAATTTCTTTGAGCAAAAAAGACCAATTGTGTTTGCACAGTCTCAAACGTATGTGGGATCCAATCCTATTGTCACACGAATTAAAGATGTGACAGAGAATTCATTCGATGTAAAAGTCCAAGAAGCAGAAGTTCGTAGTGATGGTCATAGGTTTGAGAAAGTTGGATATATAGCACTTGAGGAAATTTCGGGAGAATTGAATGGGAGTTCATTCGAAGTTCAGCGGACTGAGGAATTGATTACAGAGGAATGGTTCAAAATACAATTTGAGAATGAGTATGAATCACCCGAATTTATAGCCAACTCTCAAACGTACAACGGCAATAATACATGTAATCTTCGATACAGAAATCTGACAGATTCAAGTGTCGAAATTAAGGTGGAAGAAGAAGAAAGTGAAGATTCAGAGACAAGGCACCAATTAGGGGAAGTAGTTGGTTACGCAGTATTTGAAGGAAAATAATCGGAGAGGTTCTAACTGGCAACATAATCCTTAACAAGACAAGCAAAGAAATGATGATTCAGTCATTGTCTGTATTTACTAAAATAAGACTGCGTCAACGAGAACCTGTGATTCAAGACACATGATGGTTTTGAGTCATCCAGACAAAAGAAATGATATCACATCATATCTCACACAGAACATGCCAATCTCGCAATGGATAACCTTTTTATGCTATAGTTTTAACTTCGATATAGCTACTCAAGAATGAGCCCCACAGATATGAGCGATGTTAAACAAAACCCGTCTGCCTATTTCTCACTAAATCCATTTTCAAGTGACTTTCGCCCGTTGGCATTAATCCAAATTGCTTTAATACCAATTCTCTTCATAGGTGTACTACTTCGTTCACCATCTATTCCTGAAGGTTACGGGTCATTCCATCTCGACATACTCTACCTATATTTTGCACCACTTCTGTTATTCGTGTATGGTTATTATATGAAAAACAGGAGTTTGTGGCTACATGTGGCACAGGTCTCGGTGCTCATACTAATAACATTTATTCTAATACGGCAGCATAATTTATTTATCCCAGCAAGAGGACGTTCTCTCCATGTGGGATTAATTTTCTTACTGTTTTCTGTATATCCATTGTTTGGATATAATTACTTAGAATTCATCAAAAGTAGGGCCCCATATATCTGTGCCTATCTTCTATTGATTGGAGTATACTTTTTCCACGTTAACCAAATGAGTGCAGGCTCAACAAGGGCGTCATTTGTTGTCTATATAACATTAGTTTTTGGTCTCAATCTGTTTTTCATTCCGAGGCATGTCTCAAGAAACATATTCCTTGCAGGGACTTCTATAATCGCTGCGATAAGTGTTTTACTTGGGTTATTAGTCTATCCAATCGGCGAATTTAACATATTTTGGCTACAGCTGCGACTATTTTCAGCTATTAAAGAAATACCGTTGCTTAATATAGATTTCCACTTTCTCCAGTCATTCTACTCAAACCCCAATATTCTTGGTGCCTTAGCATTTTCAGGTGCATTCGGTTCACTCGTACTACTAGGTGAGAGCCTTGATCGAAAAAAGATCCTACCAGTTCCAATTATTTTTGGAATGTTTCTCATAAACATTTTTGGAATGTACCTAACTTATGCTCGAGCGTCCTGGCTAGCATTCGGAGTGGCATCGGTTGCGTATCTCGGTTATCTATTGTTAGGTCGACGAGCAGTACAATATATCATCATTCTACTTGCCGCGATTGCACTATTCTTACTCGGTGGGATACTTCTCTCAATCTTACCGATAGAGACTCACGGTAGAGGGGCACTTTGGAGGGCCGGTCTGAGAGCGATATATCATGCTCCATCTCCATTCGGGTATGGACTCACGAATACCCATGAACTCATAGCAAAGTATGTCTATGTTGATCAGTTCCGCGGCTACTCTCCGCATAATTCTTATGTTCAAATATTCCTCAATGTTGGTATTGTTGGTGGTTTAGCATACCTGGTAATCATTGTTGGAAGTATTGTAGAAGGAATTATCCGAAATAATAGTGTCGACATACCAATGTTGGCTTTTGGCCTTGCATTTGCTATTCACCAAAGCTTCGCAGTCTACACATTGTTTAACAATGCCGTGGCGTCTCTGTTTGCAACGCTAGTATTTGGTTATCTTATCTGTGGATATAAACGGTAGGATAAATTGGAGCCGCTTGAAATATAATGGCAAAGCAGGAATACCCTGATTGATTATGTTGAGAGATTGCTTCGATAGAGGTGAAACCGAATCGCCTTTTTGCTCTCCCTGTTACATCAATATATGGTCGACGAATCAATTCTAATCGCGTTCATTGCAGGTATCCTACAAGGTATTTTTGAATGGCTACCGATTTCCAGCGAAGGAAATTTAACTCTATTCCTTCGTGCAATGGGACGCAAGCCAGAAGCAGCACTACGCTTTTCTTTATTCCTCCACGCTGGAACTGCTATCGCAGCTACGGCGTACTATCGTGATGAACTCAAAAAAGTATTCGGTTCTCTTCACGAATGGGGTCCTAGCTCAGCTTTTCAGGATCGACAAGCCGAGCTGTCATTTCTCGTAGTAGCAACAATTGCTTCAGGTATGGTCGGGATACTCGCATATAAAACTCTAAAAACAATCGTCTCAGAGCTAGCTGGTGGTGGATTCGTTGCACTTATTGGGATATTATTGATCGGAACTGGAATTTTGCTCCGATCGGCTGATCAGTTCGAGCTGGGAAATCGGGACAATCCAACCCTGATGGATGCAATTCTTGTAGGAGGGATGCAGGGGTTAGCTATTTTACCTGGCGTTTCACGATCGGGAACAACTGCTGGGACCCTTCTTTTCCGTGGGTTCGACGGTGAAGACGCTTTTCGGCTATCGTTCCTCCTTAGTATTCCCGCAGCTGGGGGAGCAGGTGCATTCGTTATTTTAGAAACGGGTGGCCTTCCTGTAGTTTCACCAACTGTTGCAATCATCGCACTCGCGACGAGCGCCATTGTCGGCTATATTTCCATTGGCGCACTGTTACGAGTTGTCGAGCGAATTTCTTTCTGGGCAGTTTGTATTGGTATTGGAATTTTAGCAGTAACTGGTGGAGTGTTCTTGTTTGTTGTTTGATTGAAAAATAATGACGGAATAATTTTTCATTTCATACTTAAAATCCGATGAACGTATAGCCGATACCGAGGGTCCCAAGCAGAATACCGGCTGCAATCAGTGCTTCATCTTTCGTCATTTTTCTCATCTACTACGTTGAAGCTCATTAGTAATATCTTCTTTTATTGTACCAGTTATAATATTGCAGGGAATATGGGGAGAGCGTGACATTTCGCTTCAAGATTCTACTACTTTAAAATAGCCAAATCATAGAGATCCTTCTTTTTCCAATCGAGAGTTAAGCCATAACTATGCAGAAATAGACAATACTAAACCATATTAGAACAGACAAAATACTTGCTAGTAGATACGCTTTCCAAAATGAATTTACTGGTTTAAAGTGACTGCTTGGTCCCCTATTCATCAATTTACTAAACAGCACAACTAACTGCATTATCTTTGTCAATGCAATCCTTCCTTCAACTGTTATTACAATGCTAATCCTTATTGTAACGTGTAGCCTACCATTCGTAACGAACAATCTCAACGTATTCAGTGTTGAAATACTCAACCTAGGAAATCCACCTAAAAGAGATGGATCAATACGTTTGGCACTATTTTTCAATTATAATGTATATTTCCTCCAATCCAACGAAAATCATACGCAGCATTTATTATCTTGTACTCTCTCTAAATTAAGTAATGCCTTCCTCATTCCGTTATCGTCTCACGAGTATAGCTGGAACTATTTTTCTCGTTGCGATTTCAATCATAGTTGCTAACACGACTATCGTCCAAGAGTTCGTTACCACAGCATTTCCCGTCTTTAACCAACTCAAGACGACAGTACTTCCCATACGAAAACTCGGGATTGCAGGACTCATTACGATATTTATCGTTACTGCAAGCCTCACACCAATGTTTAAACCACAGCCTCGTCGGATACTGGACACGCTTTCAATTACTGAAAACAGGTTATTGATTGCAGTTCTCGGTCTGGCAACAATAGGTTATGCGGACTATTCGTACCGTCTTCCTCGTTCTACACTTATCATTATTAGTTTCTTACTTGCCACATGTCTCCCTGTGTTATTTGTGATGATTCGACGACAACCAAGTGATAACGAACGAGCTATTGTTGTAGGAGATGATGTTCGTCACGTTGCAGATGTCCTAAAAGTCATCAATACGCCCGTGTTGGGCTACGTTTCTCCGCCGAGTGGAAACGAAATACATGAGGACGAATGGCAAAAAACAGTTGCCGACGGGGGTACTGATCAACCGCTTCCCGGTATAGAGCGACTCGGTGGACTCTCTCGTTTAGAAAATGTCCTGATCGAAAAGAACATTGATACTGCAATCTTGGCGTTCTCGACGACAGATCGATCAGAGTTCTTCGGTGCATTGGACACTTGCCATAAAATGGCAGTAACCGCGAAGGCTCCAAGTCGGCAAATCGATAGCATTCTCACAAAAGGTGAAGCAACACCAGATGACGAACTCGTTGAAATAGCTTTAGAACCGTGGGATTGGCAAGACTATCTATTTAAACGGACATTCGATGTAACATTTGCATTGGTCAGTCTCATTGCCCTTGCGCCACTACTCATAATAATATCATTGGCGGTAAAACTCGATAGTCCAGGATCCGTATTCTACAATCAATCTCGAACTGCGGAATTGGGAGGCACATTTGAAGTATATAAATTCCGAACTATGCTTCCAAATAGTGAATCAGCGGAACCAGAAGAAGATGAAGCTAATGACCGTATTACACGGGTCGGTCGAATTTTGCGGAAGACCCATTTCGACGAGATTCCCCAGCTATGGACTATCCTCACGGGCGGAATGAGTGTTGTCGGGCCGCGGGCAATTTGGACAGAAGAAGAACAACGTCTAGAAGCAGAGATAGATACATGGAGAAAACGATGGTTTGTAAAACCAGGATTGACAGGTTTAGCTCAAGTTAATAATGTAAATAGTACAGACCCAAGGGGGAAGCTTAGATATGATTTAGAATACATTCAAAGACAGTCGTTCTGGTTCGATGTGAAAATCGTTGCTCGGCAGATTTGGCAAGTCATTCAGGATATAATAGTTACCTTTGAGGAAGGAAGTAACTGATCTATACTGATCTGTAGAACAGAAGATTTCGAACCCACACCAAATCATATAACTACTCATTCACTGAGAAAGAGTAGAAACATTACTAATCTGTCCAATATATTCACCAGGTCAATCCCTCATAAGTAATCCCATCTTTGTATTGAACGATATGGCGGCCATCGACTATTAGAGGATTACTCATTAATTCAAAATCCTCGTCAAGCGATTCGAACTCCTCCCAATCGGTAACAATTAGGGCACCATGGGACTCCCTAAGTGCCTCTTTTGATGAATTCGCGTACTTAATCTGTGGAAAGTGATCCCGCATATTTTCAGCTGCAACGGGGTCGTATGCAACTACATCTGCCTCTTTCTCCAATAATTGCTCAATAATTGGAATTGCTCTAGAGTTACGTACGTCATCAGTACCAGATTTAAAGGCCAGCCCAAGTACGGCGATTCGTTTGTCGGTTGGATTAATGTGCTTTGTAAGTAAATCAAGAATACGCTTTGGTTGTTTATCATTTACTTCAACGGCTGCTTCAATAAGAGAGGGATCGTAATTTGCGTCTTGAGCTGCCGCAATAAGTGCCGCAGTATCTTTTGGGAAGCAACTTCCTCCCCAACCAACTCCACTACGAAGAAACCGTTCACCAATTCTATCGTCCAATCCAATGGCATCTGCAACCTCATATGCGTCTACATCATATTCTTTGCAAATATTCCCAATCTCATTCATAAGACTTATTTTAGTTGCTAGGAATGCGTTGTTTGCATATTTTATCATCTCTGCCTCTCGAATACCGGAATTGACTACTTGTGTGTCAGTTTGGATGACAAGTGGATCGAATATCCCTTGTAGTAGATCGAGAGCGCGTTGTGATCGAGTACCAAAAACGATTTTGTCCGGATTAAGAAAGTCTTCGACTGCGGTCCCCTCACGGAGGAACTCAGGATTCATTGCCATGTCAAAGCCTTCTCCTTGGATTTTATTCGATGTATCCGCAATAAGGGACCCGAGTACATTTTCAGTTGTTCCAGGAAGAACTGTACTCTTGACGACGACAAGATGATAGTCATCTTTCGATCCTAATGCCTCACCAAGGGAACGGGCACCAGCTTCGATGATTGATGTATCAATACTGCCGTCCATTCGAGAGGGCGTTGGTAATGCAAGGAACGTTGCATCTGTTTCGCAGACTGCACTGTAATCCGTCGTCGCCGTGAGTCGGTTCCCTCCATGATCGGCGACAAGGTCGTCCAAACCAGGCTCGTGAATGGGGGCCTGACCATTGTTGAGTTGTTCGACGATTTCTTCGTCGATGTCAACGTTAGTGACCGAGTGCCCGAGGTCAGCGAAACAAGCGGCGACGGTTGTACCCACGTAACCGCTCCCAACGATACTAAGTTCCATTAAGAAGGTTACTACTCCCGGTTTCCTTGAACCTTGGCATATGAGTGGGTCTAAAAGTATTTATGGGTCGAGTTCACGTTAAAAAGTATGAAAGCTGTAGTCCTGGCGGCCGGCGAAGGTACCCGCCTTCGACCGCTGACCGACGACAAGCCGAAAGGGTTAGTTGAAGTGAACGACAAACCTATCATCACCCACTGTTTCGAGCGACTCGCAGACCTCGGCGCTGAGGAATTCATCGTCGTTGTCGGGTATCGGAAGGAAGACATTATCAGTTACTACGATGACGAATTTAAGGGGATTCCGATCACCTATACCCATCAGCGAGAACAGAAGGGACTCGCACACGCACTTTTGACCGTCGAAGAGCATATCGATGACGACTTCATGCTGATTCTAGGCGATAACATCTTCCAGGCGAACCTTGAAGACGTGGTTCGTCGGCAACAGGAGGACCGAGCGGATGCGGCGTTCCTCACCGAGGAAGTACCGTACGAAGACGCCAGCCGGTTCGGGGTTTGTGACACTAATGATTACGGCGAAATCACTGACGTTGTCGAAAAGCCCGACGACCCACCATCTAATCTCGTGATGACCGGGTTCTATACGTTCTCGCCTGCAATCTTCCACGCCTGTCACCTTGTTCAGCCGTCGAACCGTGGCGAATATGAGATCAGTGAGGCTATCGATCTCCTCATTAGGAGCGGTCGTACCATCGACGCGATTCGGATGAACGGCTGGCGTATTGACGTCGGGTATCCCGAGGACCGTAATGAGGCAGAAGAGCGACTCAAGGACGAAGAAGTGGCTAGCCCGTCGGCATAATCTGTTTCAATCTAGCATCGTTTCGATAAGTACTCCTTGGTCTGTAGAATCAGCACAATTACCGTATCTGTTCGAATTATCCTACTGTAGAAACGAATTTAGGAAAGGCTTGTTAACAGAAACATGAATGACCCAAACACCAGTCTCCAAAACTGTCCTCGTCACTGGAGGTGCGGGATTCGTCGGCAGCCATCTCGCCGATGCGCTCGTTCAAGAGAACGACGTTCGGATTCTCGACAACTTTAGCACCGGAAAACGCTCCAACGTTAACGACGACGTAACGGTCATTGAGGGTGATATCTGCGATTCCGAGATCCTCCATCGTGCGACCAAGAATGTCGACTTGATATTCCACCAAGCGGGTGTCGTTAGCGTTCAGGAGTCAGTCGAGGAACCGATACGCGCAAACGAAGTGAATCTCGATGCGACGCTTGCATTGCTCGAACGAGCACGAGAACTTAATGCCCGCGTAGTCTTGGCTTCGAGTTGTGCCATTTACGGACAGCCAACCAAGACTCCGATCTCGGAGGAGGAACCTATTTCGCCGTCATCACCCTACGGATTGCAGAAATCTGCACTGGACCAATATGCCCGCCTCTACCAGGAACTATATGGATTGGAAACAGTTGCTCTTAGGTACTTCAACATTTACGGCCCACGACAGTCCAGCGGCGATTACAGCGGCGTCATTAGTATTTTCAAACGCCAAGCGATCGACGGAGACCCGATAACCGTAGATGGTGATGGCGAGCAAACGAGAGATTTTGTCCATGTTGATGACATTGTACAGGCCAACCTGCTGGCGGCGACGACAGATTACGTCGGGGAATCATACAATATCGGCACCGGAAAGAGTATTACGATAAACGAACTCGCCGAGACAATTCGAAGCGTATTGGAGTCGTCCTCCGAAATTGTTCACACGAAACCACGTCCAGGAGACATCACGGAAAGTGAAGCCGAAATCTCGAAGGCCACTAAAAAACTCGGCTACGAACCGTCCATTTCGGTGGACGAAGGGCTTTCCTCCTTCTTATAAAGACCTTTCATCGCGTACTGGAGTCAGCCAACTCGTCTTCAGGAAGATCCATTTTTTCACCCAAGTCACACTAAACAAACGATATAAGTATACGGGTTACAGTGTACAAAATAGCGACTTACAAATGCAACTATCTGATAAGCGCATTCTCGTTACCGGCGGTGCAGGATTCATCGGTTCGAATCTCGCGAACAGTCTCGCATCCGAAAACGACGTTGTCGTAGTCGACGACGGCTACCTCGGGGTTGCCGAGAACTTAGACGACGAAGTTGAATTCCACAAACAGAGCGTTCTCGATGACGATCTTCCGACTGACGTGGACGTGGTGTTCCACATTGCTGCTCTCTCCTCATACAAAATGCATGAGGAAGACCCGACGAAGGGAGCGCGAGTGAACGTTGAGGGCTTCGTCAATACCGTTGAGCAAGCCCGGGACGACGGCTGTGACACCGTTGTTTATGCCTCCACATCGTCCATCTACGGGAACCGAACCGAACCATCACCCGTCTCTATGGATGTAACTGTCAACACTGGCTATGAAGCATCAAAGCTCGCCCGTGAAAAGTACGCAGAGTATTTCGCTAATCACTACGATATGAATATTGCGGGTATGCGCTTCTTCTCGGTATATCAAGGATATGGTGGCGCAGAGGGACACAAAGAGGAGTATGCGAACGTCATCGCACAGTTCGCTGACGATATCGCGAAGGGTGAGGCCCCTGTTCTATTCGGGGACGGTACGCAGACGCGTGACTTTACCCATGTCGACGATATCGTTCGCGGACTCATCCTCGCAGCAGAGAACCAGCTCACGGGCGTCTATAACCTCGGCACAGGCGAGCAAATCTCATTCAATGATCTCGTCGAACTGCTCAATGACGAACTCGGCACTAATATCGAACCGGAGTATATCGAGAATCCGATCCCAGATTCAGTGTACGTTCACGATACGATGGCGGACTATTCCGAAATGCATGCGGCTACAGGCTGGGAACCAGAGATTAAACTTCGTGATGGACTGAAGTCAGTTTGCGAGCAGTACCAATAGTCGAAGAACCATAGATGTAAACTTGCATTAATTTCTCACCAAGAATACAGACTCTCACTATGGCAGGATTATTTTCAGTGAGTGACAACGAAGCCATATAGTCATTCCTAAATAAAATACAATTTTAGATGGTATAATAGCCAATTTTTAGTAGTATTAGCGTCCATCATAGACAATGAAACGGCCAAACCTGCTCTTAATTACGATAGACTGCTTGCGCTATGACAGCTGCGGATTTAACGGGTATGATAGACCAACAACTCCAAATATAGACTGGCTTGCAAACACTGCTACCGTCTTCGACAACGCGTATGCTACTGGCCCATGGACACCTGAATCGTTCCCCGGAATTCTTTCTGGCCGGCTATCAAAAGACACTGCCTACTATCAGCAAACCTCGTGGAAGGCCATCCCAGACGACTCCCCCACCCTCGCAACCTGGCTCAAATCGCTTGAATACCAAACCCTTGCTCGGATTTCGAATCCTCATCTATCTAGATATAGGAATTTCGATCGTGGATTCGACTCGTTTGAGAACCTCCGCATCAACAGATTGGGCGAAAAATTCACTCCCGAGAGAGCAGCAGGGGATTCACCTGACTTTAAGGTCAAACTCATCTCCTCGATCAGATCGACGATGCGCCAGCTCAAAGACTATGATATCCCACTGTCTCACACTGCACCTGTCGTCGCATATCGACTAAACCAACTTTCGGGGCAGTGGCCGACAGTGGCTGCAGAAGACGTCATCGATGACCTCATTACCGCTTTGGATTCAACGAACCGACCGTTTTTCGCATGGACACATCTGATGGATCTACATGCGCCGATTCATCCCGAGCGCGCACGCGCTGGAGGTCTCCTCTCGTCGGATTCGACGATTCGCCAGTTTATGTGGGATGCAAATCGGCTCGTGAACAATTACGAGCCGCACTATCGGGATATGTACGATAGCACGCTACGCTACATCGACCAACAGATTGGACACTTGATCGAGTGGTTGAAAGCAAACGGTAAGTGGGATAATACAGTCATTGTCCTGACGAGCGATCATGGAGAAGCACTTCATGATCGTGGAATCTACGGCCACGCCGCAGGACGCGACAAGTTTGAATTCGAAAACGATCGCCATTACATGTATGACGAACTTTTACATGTCCCACTGTTGGCTAAACCGGTAGAAGACGATCCAAAGCGTATGAACCATTTGTTCTCGCTCGGGTGGCTTCACGAACTGATCGCCGAATTGCTCGATATCAATAACGTAGCGATGCCTCTGTCGTCAAATCGAGAGTCACATTTCGAAGAGCAACCAGGCGAGATCGTTCAATCTGACGTAATATCTGGGGGAAGCCAGACGATCGCGGTCCGTGATACCGAGCGTAAGATAATTACACAACTGATCGAAGACGGGGCGGTCAATTTCGACGCGGCAAGAGTATACGCGCCAACATTCGACCGGCGTGAGCACCATACACTCGACGAAGAACCGTCACCTAGTCTCGTGGAGGCGGTAGAACGAACGATTCTGCACGGAGAGTTGCCACAACTGACTGGAGAGTTGAGTGCAGATACCGAGGAGTTACTCGAGGATCTCGGGTATCGGTAGAGTGAAAACAGTCGGGACGTCTTCCCGCTTCATCCGGTAATTTTCGCTTTCACAACTCAATCAGAATAGAGACGCGGATTACAGGTGTTGGAGGCCTCACCCATGGAGTCAAAGAGATGATTCCCAATAAACTTGCAGTGTCTCAAACAGAAATTGTCGATTCGTACATCACAGCAGTAATCCATCCAAGTGAGTCCCCAGAATTGCACACTGAGCAAGAACAATCAGGAGAGCATTATAACCCGATGAATTCAGAATACCGATCCAACTGGAAAACTTTTCGAAGAACAGTAATCAATTCCATGTCGATAGGATCAGAAGTCCGGTTTTCGTCAACTTGCTACGCGAGACTGATAATGAGATAAGAACCCATTCACAATCACAATCAGTTCAAACGGTGGGTATCGGGACGATTAAGTCGAGATGATTGTCGTTAGACCTAATAAATTCAACTTAAATTCCCATCTGAGATATGACTTCAGTGGTTCTTTCTGCCACATTCTTCCAGGTATAGTTTCTCGATGTTTCGAGGCACGCTTTATCCTGTAGATCCTCTGCTTTTCGCACACCATCGTGAAGGTCATTGGTAATCACACCACAAGTTTCATCAATAATTTCGGCTGCACCACATCCCTCAGTAGCGACAACAGGAGTACCGCAGGCCAATGACTCCAAAATAATATTACCAAATGCTTCAAAGTGAGCGGGATGAATAGTGGTGACGGCATCGCTATATATATGAGCCAATTCCTCTGGGGAAACTCGTCCGAGCGCCCTTGTGTTTGATTGTTTGACCTGTGAAGGGCCAACCATCCATACTTCATAAGGTGCATCTTCGGCAAATTCAAGAACCCTCGAAATACCTTTCCGCTCCGCATTTCCGACAAAGAGGATATATTCTTGCTGGTGTCTTTCTTTGCTTCGGGGGTAGAAAACATCTAAATCTACCCCGTTATGTATGACATCACACTCACATGAAACATTATAGTGGTTCTGCCATGCATCACGGCAAAGACTGCTCACAAAAATAGCGTGGTCCGATACGGACAGTGAACGTTGATCATTCCACCGCCGGGTCGGATCGACCAATTTATCGAGTGCTTTTTTGCTGGGACTTTGAGATGGCCGATATTTTCTTTCCTCGCGCTCACAGTCGTGATATTTGGTAACAGTAGGGATATCTAACGGAAACGGGATTGGAGTATGTAACAAAGCTACATCATAAGCAGAGGTGTTAAATTCGGCTAAAAAACGCCGGAGAGCAATTGAGAATCGAATATGGTGACCTCTGCGACTACCGAATGGAACAGTGTGGACATCAATATCATTTGGGCACAAATCCGAAGACACTTTTTCGCTTTCCGGACATTTTCCAGTGATCACAGTAACATCGTGGTCCAGTTTTCTCATTTCGTCGTATAGATACGAAAGATGATAAGAAATTCCTCCTAACACATGAGGTGGGAATTCACGCGTTATTACAAGCAGATCCATGCACAGGGATAGAAACTTATCGCTTATTAGCTTCTTGATTGCGTCCTATCTTACTCTAAAAAGGAACTTATAGGATGGTTGCTTAGCAACTAGTATCATACCAAACTCCATGATTCGGATAGGAATGAATGTAAGGGTCCTTTCGAAGCCCGAACCGACCGGAGTTAGTCGCTATACGTATAAACTACTTAATGCGCTAACTCAGCGCGATGATAATATCAAATATATCTTGTTTGGCATAGATTCGATCCCTGGCGATTTACAGTCAAACAAGTGCCCAATAGAAATTGGAAACACATCACCAGACCACAGCGGCCTTCGCGCACATTCCTGGGAGCAATTAACACTCCCGCGGGTGATTTCCGATCACGATTTGGATATCTTTCATACACCTGCAGGCCAGCCACCAATTCTATCGAAAATTCCACAAGTAACGACAATTCACGATATCTCACCAATAACTCACCCTGAATGGTTTTCTCGAAAGTACGCATTATTCTACCGAACACTGACTCCCCTTGCAGTTCGCGTTTCTAACCAGATTACCACGGTATCAAATTTTGCTCGTGATGAGATAGAATCCCAGTATTCCAGTGCGAATGAAAAGACTGTCTCAATTTATAACGGTGTGGAACCACCTCAAGAAGTAACCAAATCAGTGGGACAACTTAAGCCGGAAAATTTCCTCATCTCCGTCGGAGCAGCGAGTCCTCGTAAAAATCTAAAAAGGTTGGTTCAGTCATATAGTATGTACCGCAACGAAGTAGACGATCCAGTTCCATTAGCTCTCGTAGGCCCAACCCGTGATGTTCTCGCCACTACAAATCTTCCCGAAGTAGATGGGGTTCGAGCACTCGGCTTTGTTACTGACGAGGAGCTTGCATGGCTATACAATAACGCAACTGCTCTCGTTTACCCCTCTCTCTACGAGGGTTTCGGGCTACCAATTCTCGAATCCATGTCCGTGGGTACCCCCGTCATCACCTCAAACTGTGGAGCGATGGCTGAAGTCGCAGGCGATGCGGCTCAACTTGTTGATCCATCGGATACCCATGATATTGCTCAAGGCATAGAACAGGTAGTGAAAGACGCGACTCTTCGAAATGAACTACGAGAGCGAGGGAGAGATCGTGCTAGCAAGTTCACATGGGAACGAACTGCCCGAGAGACCATTGAAGTATATCGATCGGTTATACAGCTTTAAGAGAATTCGCCGATGAGGGGTTATTAGCCTTGTCTACTACGACAAACATCCTCCAAGTGAGTAAATTTTACTATCCAGACATTGGAGGTATCGAACGTGTTGTGCAGGCAACGTCCGAGGGCGTAACCGATTCGGACTACGCCACACATGTCCTCGCATCATCCTCGAAGGGAAAAGGGGAACAGACGACAGTTAACCGAATACCAGTGACCAGAGCAAGCAGTGCTGGAACCCTCATGTCGACATCAATTGCACCCACTTTTCCGTTACAGCTGGCACGGCTGCGGCGCGACGCCGACATTGTTCACTACCATCTCCCGAACCCGCTTGCCGTACTATCGGATTTTCTTTCACCATCAGGTGACGAAAAAATCGTTGTTACATATCACAGCGATATCATCAAACAAGTGAAAGCACTCCAGTTCTATCGTCCGCTCCTTCATCGATTTCTCGATCGTGCAGATAAGATCATAGTAACCTCACCTAACTTGCTCAAATCATCAGAACATCTTGCCCCATATGAGTCGAAATGCACAGTCGTTCCACTCTCGATTGATCTCGATGAGTATGAAACCTTACCTAGCAATAAACAGGAAATACCGGTTGACCCTGACCGGCCGATCCTGCTATTCGTTGGGCGACTTAACTACTACAAGGGTATCGAGTATCTCATCGATGCGATGGATACCGTGGACGCAACGCTACTAATCGCAGGAAGTGGAGACCGTCGAAATGACCTCGAGAACCGTATCAAGCAACAGGGGATCTCGGAAAAAGTCCGTATGCTCGGGTACGTACCGCGCGATCACCTCCATCATTTATACGATGCCGCCGACCTCTTCATACTCCCATCAGTGGAACCGAGCGAAGCGTTTGGCATTGTCCAGTTAGAAGCGATGGCGTACGGAACGCCAGTCATCAATACAGATCTCCAAACCGGAGTTCCATGGGTCAGTAAGGATGGTAAAACTGGATTGACCGTCCCACCGCGCGACGCCACAGCACTCGCCGATGCAATGAACGAACTTCTCTTGGACCCGGACAAACTTCGAGAATACGGTGAAAACGCCGATAATCGAGTGCGGAAAAAGTTTTCACAAGAGAAGATGGTGGCGAGTACAGAGGAAGTGTACCGCGAATTGCTTGATTAGCGTTTTAGACCAAATAAGATCCAAAACAGCACCACTACTATTCATCGTTGGATTACGATTTTTATATCCTGTACAATAACACTCCCACCAGAACATGTGTAACCGACAATTCCCTTCGTGAAAGCGTCAAAGTAAAGCAATTCCATCGAGAAACGTCGTGACCATTGAGCGTTCCAGTGATACTCTTGTTGAGACCCCATTCAAATAAATGTATTATAGATTCACCCAGCGAATGGCATGGATTTGAATATTGTTTTCAAAATTTTGATGGATTCAGGTGTTTTCATCGATGCTTACTAAAATAGATAAAGGAATACACTAAACTATTAGCTTCCAGGGCTCTTAGAATCGCCACAGAATGGAAAAAAGTCCAGTGATTATGAGTCGAGAATCAATTAAACGGAGTCTTAAACGTTCCAAGCTATTCAAGACAATCGCCAAGCCTTTTTACTATCGATATCAGGGTTACCAAGCGAATCGATCCCACCAACCGCCAAACGAGACGTTTCGGCGCTCGTCCAATGCACCCCATCACATTTTATTTGTAGTCATTGACGCACTCAGACCGGATCATATACCTGACCTCCCGCTTGAATTTAGCAGTGCGATTTCTCCTGCAACATGGACGTTTCCAGCAGTTACGAGCTTACAAACGGGTTTGTACCCGCATCAGCACGAAGCGGTAGCTCATACGAAGAATGAAAAGAAGAGACATCTAGCAATTCCAAAACAAACCGACGCTACACCGATTCTCTCCAATTATCTAGAAGCTGCAGGCTACGAAACGTATGCTGGATGTGCCTTCATGATGCCGTTTTTAGCCTTACAGGGGTGGTATCAATCCCATCGAGTGTATGGAGATGCCTCTGCGGAACGGGTACTTTCCGATTATACGAAATGGAGAACGGGACGAGAAAGAACCTTTGCGTATGTACACTTGGGTGACCTACATATCCCCGTCCAACCACCTGGAGATTACCTCGAAGAGAGGGGCGTGGATATGGACATCCAAGATATTAGAGGGTTTGGGGGGTACGACGGGACTGGCACACAGAAGACGGGATTCGACGAATTTCTCGAACAGAGGCTTCGTCTCTCACGAGCTGCACTCGATTACGTTGGTGACCAAATTCAAAATCTGCTCGCTGCGTCCCCAAATACCATGGTCGTTCTCACAGGAGACCATGGAGAAGCATTCTGGGAACATTGTGAACTAGATCGCGAGTTTACACATTCACAGCCGAATTATGGTGTTGGCCACGGAGGGACGCCATTCGATATGGTTGCACGTGTTCCACTCGGAACGAACGCGCCACAATTGTTGCCTCGGAGTGGATGGGCAAGTTCCCGTGACATCCCACACACTATTCTGGCAGATGTTTTATCATCACCTCCAGAGGAGTTACCTGGACATAATTGGTCTGAAAAAATCCCCGAAGACAGAGCAGTGCTTTGTGAGGGTGTCCGGTACGGATTCGAACGGAAGGCCGTTTACGCAGGTGGCCGGAAGTTGATTCAATCTGCTGGGAACAACATGACGCTAACAGCGGATGTCAAAACCGACGTGGCAGGAGACAGCTTCGTTCCAATGAGGAAAGAAGAGATCGAGAAATTGGAAAAACACTTTCCGGATTCATGGGATTCGAAAGATGGTGAGAGCGCTAGCGAAATGGTAAAGGATCAGTTGGAGGCACTCGGTTACACGTGAATTTCTAGTAAATGCAAGTTGGAACAGAGAGAAGTGTTCTTGGTATTGCCACAAATCAAACCAGTCACTAATCGTTGGACAGTGAATGAAACGGACGGTGGATGAGACGAACGATGCAATCATCTGTACTAATAGTGAACCACCGGGACTGTTTTCTGTAAGCAATCCCAAGCCCTTACAGTAAAAGTAGATGCGTCATATTCTCCATTTACTCCTTTGGGAAAGACCGGGTAACCGTTCGAGATCGACGCAAAGCATCTAAGTAGAGGCTGATTGATCCAGTTATCACGACGATCTGTTTCTGAAAGGAAAAAGAGATTGTGTCCAACAGAGGACTATTTCTAGACGGAGGGGACAAATTTTACGAAAGAAGGGTTATTCAAACGACGTGCTGTCAGCGCTAGTTGCTATAGCGACTTCTTCAGCCATAGAAAGAGAGCAGTGTGATGATTTCGAAACATAATTCTACTCCAAATGGTTGCCAAATACGCGACTCATTAGATATCGATATTGGCTGATTTGGCGACTTTACCCATTAGATTATATATCGAATCAAGGACTGAATTGAATTCAGATCTTTTCACTAATCCCAACGGAACAAGGATCATCAGTAATAGGACAACCCCAGCAAATGAGACAGCCATTATCTTAAACAAAGGATTTAGCTTGATGATAGAACTGATTCCTCCTAACAATAACGAGAATAATAAGAATGCAACAATAAGTTTTACTACCAATTTATCATCGCTGAGTTCCATTTCTGTATAATAGAATATCGTCGCATTAGATATGAAAATGACACAGTAGGATATCGATGTCCCAATTGCAGCACCGAGTGCACCATATTTGGGAATCAGCAATAGATTCAGCACCGTATTGACGAACAATGCAAGGACAGATCCGATCTGAGAATATTTGATCCATCCTGTCGCCTGGAGCGCAGGAGATATCACCCTAGTAATCCCTAACAATATCGTACCAACCAACAGGATTCGCATAGGCATCGAGGCAGAGAGGTAATCAGGGCCGAAATAGAGTTGAAGAAATTCGTTGCTCAAGTAGAATACACCTACACCAGTAAGGAAAACAAAAATTGAAACGAACCGGATCGATTTCGTTAACACATCGTTGATTCTTGCAGCGTTATTTGAAGAATAATTGAAAGATATGTTTTGCAATAATACGACTTGTATCGCTGAAGGTATGACCCAAACTAACTCTGCAGAGAGGAGTGCAGATTTGTAGATAGCAACAGATTCAGAATTGGTGAAAATACCCATTAAAATAATGTCGGTTTTATACAATAGCATAGCTGCAACACCTCCAATTGCTTGAAGAGAACCATATCTAAGAAGTTTACTTGTACGTGGCTTGCTCACTGCGATATTGATTGAAGTGATTCCTCCTGTTTTATTGGAGAGAACGATTCCATACAAAGAAGCAAGAAAGAACGAAAGAGCAAATCCAATTAACGCTCCCGTACTCCCCCCAACTAATCCACCAATCGCTGAAAAGATGAGATATAACATATTTCGCACGATTTCGATCTTGGTAGATATCTGTTCCCGTTGAATTCCATGAAACAGAGACCTCGAGATTTGATATATGTTCCCGGAGACGACCCCAAACACGAGAATAAGTGCTATCTTGGGTGCTGGTGCTCCGAGGTTTACATTCAACGTGAGTATTATGAGGAGAGCCACAATTGAGATGGCAACACCACTGACTGTAGTAAAAACCACACCTATCGAAAAATAGTCACTGATTAAGTTTTTATCGTCAGTTTCTGCTATATGTTTTCTCAACGAATCAAAAAGTCCTAGCATGCTTACTAAGCGAACGATACCGAAAACGGCGACAACAAAAGTAAAGACACCAAACCCGGACTGTCCTAAAACGCGAGTGAGTAACGGAGTAACAATAAAACCGGACCCCAGCAAGACAAACTTTGAAATTATTACAAAACTCGCAGATTCTAGAAGAGTATTTCGCTTGGATTTCGTCATCCATGGACTCATCCATCGGGAGGCTTATTAACTTCTGCGCTTTCGTATCACATACGAATGGGCACAAAGTTTGTCATAACAGGGTTTTACGGTGCCGAAAATACAGGAGATGAAGCCATTCTTCAATCCGTCATTAATATTTTAAAGACAGAATATACCAGTTGTGAGATAACAGTTCTGTCGTACAATCCTGAAGAGACGGCAGAAAAATATGGGGTAAACGCGATTTGGAGGCCAAATATCGGACGAGATATCGTGAACATCGATTGGTTGTCCATGATTACGGCAGTGAACGAAGCCGATGCAGTCATCATAGGAGGTGGTGGATTGTTTCAGGATAATCACTCATTCCTAACGGTATCCCGCTATCTCCAGACAGGCTTCTTGGCCCAAATACTAGATACTCCAGTCGTAGTTTTCTCAATCGGAGCGGGACCCATCGAAAGTTCCATAGTTAAAAAGCAAATCGAATCGGTCGTGGGACGTTCGAATACAATCACTACCAGAGATGAATATTCAAAGAAGGTCCTACAGGATGCGGGTATCGAATCAGAAATCGTAGTATCGGCTGATCCAGTTTTCTCCTTAACAAAGGACGAGAGGGGGCACCAGATCATAAATGAACTGGTCGACTCCGCTCAGTCAAAACTTCTTGGCGTCTCATTACGGGATTACGAATTGAATGGTAAGGACAAGCAACAAATAGCTTCGTTCTTGGATACTCTATCATCCGAATATGAGATTATATTTATACCGTTTGGAAAGGGGAGCAGTACGGAAGCAACAGATTATGAGGTATCCAAGCAAGTAGAATCAGCGATGAATACTAGCAGCCATGTGATAACAAAAATATATGAGCCGGAAGAGATTATGGGTATAATCGACAGAATGGATTTTGTAGTCGGTATGCGCTTACACAGCGTGATAATGGCTGCTTCAGTAAATAAACCCGTTCTCGGGATTTCATATAAGCCAAAAGTAAAATCTGTACTGAGACGGCTCGGCTACAAAGAGGACATGTATCTAACCGTCGATGGTGGAATCACTTTCGAGGATTTGTCTACATCATACGATAAAATATGTGAAAACGAGCAGGTTTTACAAGAATATACTCAAATGTCAGTAGATGGATTCCAAGAAAAGGTGTCTGATTCACTCACCGATATCGAACACGAAGGGATTGATACGAGCGAAAAAATCACCGCAGGGTTTGAGTTCCTATCAACTACAGCCCTATTGGGAATCTTAGAACTAAAACGAACAAGATTATAAACCGGTTAAAGAGGAAATAGAATAGTACACCAAGCGTGAGTACGTTACTGTTGTTATTTATACCCAAGCGCTTCGAGTCGTTGATCGATATCCTCGTTCGGTGCGTCCGGCTGGGGTGTGGACTCCTGCTTCGGAGTATTACGTTCAATCTGCCTTCTATTCTCAAAAGGAAGTTCTAGCCACGGGACTTTCACTAACGGTTCAGCCGTCGAGAAGTCCGGATGTCCATATCGAGGTTTCTTTGGGAAGTTAATGCGATGGGGCTTTTCTCCTAACAAATTCCCGTGATCAGAGGTTACTACTGTTTTCCCCTCGATTTGCTTGGCTAGTTCTATAACGTACGGTAACACCTCTTTCAGGCTTTCTGCATATGCTTTAGTCACAGTTTCGACAGAAACCTTGTTCTTTTCGAGAGCTTCCCAAACATGTGTAGTATCTTCAGATGGATCCGTATCCGCGGACTCGCCAAGCGCAGTTTTTCTAGATTTTATATTTCCATTAAAAGAGGAGAAATTTTCTTCCGCAGTTTGACCCAAAAACGGGTGGTGTGGTTGCATAAAGTGAACTACGAGCCGTTTGTCCGGATTCTCTTGATATTCTTCGATGGCAGTTTCAACCATCGTTTGGGGAAGAACGGTACCGGTGTCTTCATCCCAACCCTCCTTCCAAACATTTACTAGATTATAGAACGCTTCTGAGGCATGAATGCTAACGTAGGGATTCGAGGTCACATAACACGTGTCAAAAAACTCTTTGCCGGTGAAATTATTTAGAACGAATTCCTGTGTTGCAGATCCTTTAGAACGTTTCGACGTTAGATCCCCCTCCAAGTTTGAAACGTCTTTAAATAAATCAAAGCGGCAAGCATCCAATATGATCAAATTGTCCCACTCTTCGGACATGATATCACATCCAAACATTCGGTTTTGGAACGTTCCGGACTGTTTTCTAAGTTCTTTCGCGATTTTTTTAGGCTTTGATATACCTGAAATTATCTGATCGGTAGTGTACATTCAAATTTTAAACTCCTATTATGCCGTAGTCACTACTTATTTTTAAGCTTATCCATAACCAACCGACATCGTATAATAAAAGAAGTAACACAACGGAGTCAGCTATCGTGATAATTTTCATTGTAGTAGAATTTATTAGTTAGACCCTGTCAATCCGAGCAGTAACGTACTGTAGAGGCACGTTAAAGGCCTTTTTTCACCATGATATCGGAGTTAAATATCGATGAACTCGATCCACAATCTACTTTATCAACGAGGGGCGAATCCTCGCTTATGCAAGTTTTGTTAGTAACACCTGATTATCCACCACCACCAGGGGGCATACAAACGGTTACAGTCAATCTCGAAACAGGACTTCGAAAGCAAGGTCATGAAGTCGAAGTACTACAACTAGATCCAAGTGATCGTAATTGGTCGAAGGCACGGATTCCAAAGACACGGTGGATTTACGGTTACAACAGCCTCACCACAGGCGACGGTCTGTTTTTTGAAGATGAATATCAAAGGAGTGTGGCAAAAATAAATGAATATAAACCGGACATCATTCATTGTCTTCATATTAAGAATCTACCGGCATTGGTAGCTGCAAACGAATACAATGTGCCTTCCGTATTGACTATCCATGCATTGGAACTCGAAAACAAGTCACTCGCCAAAAGAGCATACGAATACGCCTCGGTGGTCCATTCAGTTAGTGAATTCACAGAAAACCTCTCAGACATACCGTCCGAAAAAAACAGATATGTAGCACCTCCGTCGATTGATCTCGGATCCTATCAAAAAGAAACAAAACACCAATCCGAGAATTCCTTGTCGCTCATTTCGATCGCACGGATGGTTGATCGAAAAAATGTGAAAACTGTAGTGAAATCAGTCAAATCTGCTAATGAGCAGGGGTTAGACTGTTCCTTGACTATTATTGGAGATGGCCCTAACCGTGCTGCAATAGAGGAAATGACACGAGACCTCCCCTTTATCGAAGTTTTGGGGTGGGTCAAGGAAGAAGAGAAGAATAGGAGATTGAGAGAATCTGATGTTTTTATCCTCACCCCATTAAAGGATGGATATGATGTCGAAGGATTTGGTATTGTTTATATTGAGGCGCAAGCAAGTGGTACACCGGTTATTGGCTCTAATAACGGAGGAATACCAGAAGCAATCGGAGATAGTGGTATTTTAATTGATGATCCTCGATCACACCGCGAAATAATTTCAGCAATCCGCCAATACAGTGATGAAACTACAAGAGAAAAATATACCAAAAATGCCGAGAAACGAGTACGTCAATTCGACCTATCCACGGTCTCTAACATTCACCTCCGTAATTATCTAGAACTACTTTAATAATAGAAAACACTTTGAAAAATGGTTGAACCTCAAGGACGAAGGATATCTGCACATCCCGTACACCCGTCTCTACTGGATTCGAATGAGCGAAGGTGAGGGAAAGCTCGATTATTCGCAATCGTGATGTCTTTTCTGTTCGGTTCTCGTGTTAACAGTCGAAATATCTGATGCTGTTCTTTAATGCAACCCACTCAACGGATGAAATATGAACTTTGACCCAACACAGAACCGCGAACGGACCGCTTGGTGGCTCATCTTCGGGATACTCGGGTTAGTTTTCGCCTTTATCCTTTACTCTTATGTTGGAACGATTGTCCTCGGACTATTCGTCTACTATGCGACGCGGCCAGTCTATCGTCGATTGAGCCATCGCATCCGACCACGTAGCCTCGCAGCAGGACTTGCGTTGGGAGTACTCGCTTTCCCTGGCATACTCCTCATCGCGTACACGGTATTCGTGAGTATTCGGCAATTGGGCGAACTCGCCGGGATCGACCTCGAGCAATATGAGTCATTGTTGGGACCATACGTGCAAAGCGTCCTCGGGCAGCAAAATCCCCAAGACGCAATCAATCAAATACTCTTGAATCCCCAGCAACTCACCCAGTATCTCGATCCTCGAACGGCAAGCGAGGTCCTAACGTCGGCCGGTGGGTATCTTGGTGCCGTCGCATCGGGGCTTTTGCATGTCTTTATCGCGCTCATTATCGCGTTCTATCTCCTTCGAGACGATCAAAAACTCGCTCATTGGTTTTCAACACAGATCAGCGGGGAGAACAGCGCAACGCACGCTTATTTGGCGGAGGTCGACACTGACCTCGAAACCATCTATTTCGGGAACATCCTGAACGCGTTCGTCGTCGCCATCGTCGCAGCCATCACCTACACGGCGCTCGATAGCGTTGCACCGCCGGAAGTAGGTATTCCTGCAGCGGTCCTCTTAGGGCTCTTGACTGGTCTAGGGAGTCTGATTCCCGTCATTGGCATGAAAATCGTCTACGTACCGATAGGTCTGTATCTTTTGGGACGGTCCCTCGTCACCTCTCCACAGTCGATCTGGTTTCCACTTGCCTTCCTTGTGGTTGCAGCGGTCATCGTCGACGGGTTGACCGAACTCCTGTTGCGGCCGTACATTTCCGGCCGAAATCTCCATGTCGGCCTTGTTTTGTTCGCCTACATCCTCGGTCCGCTCCTCTTCGGGTGGTACGGATTGTTCCTTGGCCCACTTCTGATGGTATTGTTCGTTCACGGCGCACGAATCATCCTCCCAGACCTTCTCCACGGCCGCGAGCTAACGCCGTTCGCAACTGCCGCGGACCCCATCCCGGATTCCGACGGGAAAACGACCGACGAGACGCCCTCAGCTGATACAGTCAATACAGATCCATCGGAAACCGACTCATCTATCGAATCAACGGACGGGGGGAATGAGTAAGGACTCGACGGACCCCCATCAGAACGGGGGAAACGACTCTTCGCCATCGATGTAGTCAGTATCGCAATCGACTCGGAAGTTCTCGGAACTCCCTTCTTTCTGTTTATGGTCATCAGACAACAGGTTTTCCCAATAATCGAGAGTTTTGAGACATTGGTGAGAAATCATAATCACCAGGTGTTCCTACACTCGTGTGACTGGGTCACTCGCGACACCGCTGAAACGACCGTTTGGTGCCACCTACGGTGACCCAGGGTGTATCACCCATGAACTCGAATTCCACACTGTGTGACGAAGGAACTGATGTAACCGTGTTCGACCGGCCGTCGTCCGAGATGGCTTCGGTGGTCACAGACTGGCGACGCCGTGCCGTCCTCACGTATCTCCGCGATCACGGTGCGGTGCAGTTGTCGAAACTCGCCACCCATCTGGCGCGGGAGAAAGCCAACGCGGAGGGACGAGGACCGACCCATTCCGATGAGCGGCGAACCCGCGTGACACTCCACCATGTCGATGTTCCGCTACTCGCAGATGCGGGAATGCTAACGTACGATACCGTTTCACGGACCGTCACGCCCACATCGACGGTCGACCGCCTCGGTGCCTCATTTTTTACTACTGAGTGATGCCGTCGTCACTGCAAACGATTCAAAGCTCGTGTGAAACGCTCACGTGCATTCCGACGAACGTCCAACCGTCCCGTTCGGCTAGTGTTCCGCTCCACCGGGTATTGAATTCGTGGCGCGTTTCGGTCAAGGTGTCCGTCCACGCCATGTCGACCATGTCGCTGAACCACGCGTAGTCTTCACGTTCGGTCACTCGCAGTTCGTGGCTCGTCACCGCCCAGTCCTCAGACCCACAGGTCTGTTCGCGCAATCCCTCCGCGACTGCCTCGAACCCGACGAGTCGCTCCGAAATCCCGAACTTGACCAGCGAGTCGTCCTCTGCGAAATATGGATAGAGCGGTTCGCCCTGACGAAGCGATTCGTAGTACTTTCGGACGGTGGCTTTGGCGTCGGTGTCTTTCATGAGGAACCTCCTCCGTCGAGTCCCAAAGGCGTTCTTCCCGCTCTCCGGACGGTAACACGTACTCGTGTCACTGATTCCACGGTGCGTCGTCGGGATCGATGAGGCGCTCTTCGCGCTCGATGGCGTCTATCGCTGCGATATCGTCTTCATCTAACTCCAGTTTCCCTGCCTCGAAGTTCTCCCGAAGGTGGTCTTCGCTCGACGTCTTCGGGATGGCGACCACGTTCTCCTTCGCAGCGAGCCACGCCAGCGACGCCTGATGAGGTGTTGTGTCGTGTTTCTCTGCAACCTCCTGAATCTCGTCAACTTCGGTCACTTCCCCACGTGCGATCGGCGCGTAAGCGACGAGCCAGTGGTCGTCCTCGCGCGCGAATTCATGGAGTTCCTCCTGTTGGAGCAGGGGGTGCATCTCGACTTGATGGGCGAATATCGGCGCGTCGAGGACGTCGCGTGCTTCGTCCAGTTGTTCGGGTGTGAAGTTGCTCAGGCCGACGTGATCGATTTTCCCGTCGTCGTGGAGTTCGTCGAATGCCGAAAGGGTTTCCCCGGCATCGTACGTGTTCCGCGGCCAGTGGACGTACAATAGGTCCACGCTCTCGACACCGAGTCTGTCGAGGCTGTCGTCCGCACTCTCCAACACGTCGTCGTGTGCGAGTTTGTCGTCCCAGACCTTGGTCGCCAGAAAAACGTCCTCGCGCTCGATGTCCGCACGTTCGATACCGTCGCCGACGTGAGCTTCGTTGTCGTAGGCCTGTGCGGTGTCGACGTGACGATAGCCGATTTCCAGCGCAGTGGAAACGATGTCCACACACTGCTCTGGGTCGGTGTTTTTGTACGTACCGAGACCGATGTTCGGGAGTTCGTCCATACGTTTCGATGGGGGGAGCCGCTTGTGAAAGATGTGGCCGTTTCGTCGTCACTCGATTTCGCGCTCTCGGTGGGAAAATTCGCCTTGAAACCTTAGTGTCGTATTGGATGGCCTGAAATCCCATGGTGGGATTCTCGCGTCGAACCGTGCCCATCATAGTGGTGTACGACAACGGACACACAAATGACCACCAACCCGTCGGAACGACTCTCCTTTTCGGACATCGAACAGGCCATCGAACGGCTCGACGACCCCGAAGTCGTGAAGCGGACACCCGTCGAACGGAGTACGTCCCTCGACGAGCGAACCGGCGGCGAGGTTCACCTCAAGATGGAACACCTCCAGTGGACGGGGTCGTTCAAAACGCGCGGCGCGTACAACAAAATCGAACGCGACGTCGTCGGGACGGACACCGGCCGCGTCGTCGCGGCGAGCGCCGGTAATCACGCGCAGGGCGTCGCGCTCGCGGCGACCAAACTCGGCATCGACTCCACAATCGTCATGCCGAAGACCGCTCCGCAAACGAAGATAGACGCGACGAGGGGCTACGGCGGCGAGGTCGAACTCGTCGGACAGGACTTCCGAGAGGCGATGAACCACGCACAGAGCCTCGCGGAGGAAGGGTCCGCGGAACTCATCCACGCCTACGACGACCCGGCCATCATCGCCGGACAGGGAACGCTCGGCGTGGAGATGTACGAGGACCTCCCGGACGTCGATACCGTCGTGGTTCCCATCGGTGGCGGCGGCCTCATCTCCGGTATCGCGATGGCGTTCGCCGAACTGTCCCCCGAGACGCGAATCGTAGGCGTGCAGGCGACGGGTGCCGCGACGGTTCCTGACAGCCTGGACAAGGGGATTCCGAAGACGCTCGATTCCGTGGACACCATCGCCGACGGCATCGCGACCGGCGGCATCTCCGAGTTGACACTCGGGATCATCGAAGATCACGTCGACGAAATCGTCACCGTGACGGACAGCGAAATCGCACGGGCGGTCCTCTTCCTGCTCGAACGGTCGAAACAGGTGGTCGAGGGTGCCGGTGCGGCCTCCGTCGCGGCCATCATGGGCGAACTCCTTGACGTCGAGGGGGAAACGGTGATGCCGTTGCTCTGTGGCGGGAATCTCGATATGACGATGCTCCAGACCGTGTTAGTGCACGCACTGACGAACCGCGAGCAACTCCTCCGCCTGCGAGTCCGTATCCACGACCAACCCGGCAAGATGCAGGAGGTGTCCGGCATCATCGCGAGCCATGGCGCGAACATCCGTAACGTCCGACACGACCGTTCGGCACCCGAACTGGACGTCGGCGAAGCGTACCTCGTCTTTCAGGTGGAGACGAGTGGTGCCGGACAAGCGCGGAACATCATCCGTTCGATACGCAGTCACTCCTACGAAGTCATCCACGTCAACTCCTGACACGTCCGAAGAGAGTCTATCCACGACAGTGATTCGTTCCTCGGACTCGGAAGTGGAAGCGGTAGCGGGAGTAGTGGGGTGGAGCGAGCAATAGAGCGTCCGTTCGACCTGCTGACGGCGGCGAGGACAACTGACGCCCGCAACGGTTCGGTTCGACATACACCGTTCCTGTTCAGTTTCTTCTTTCTTGACAAGGATCGTTATCAAAAACGGTCGTCGAGAAGCGGAACTAGAATACCAGATATAGTTGTCGACACCCGGTCAGACGCCGGGTTACACACGAACGCCCCAGAAGAACGCAATCCCGAAAACGGTGACGACCGATAAGAGCAACTGCAACGGAGCTCCGACGCGGAGGAAGTCGGAGAACGTGTATCCACCCGGCCCGTAGACGAAAAGGTTCGTCTGGTAGCCCACAGGTGTCATGAACGCTGTCGATGCTGCGAACGTCACCGCCAACACGAACGCGAAGGCGTTTGCCCCGATCGACTGCGCAGCACTGGCAGCGACAGGAATCATCAACACGACGCTCGCATTGTTGCTGATGACGCTTGTTAGCAGGCCGGTCGCGAGATAAAACACCCACAGAACGCCGATTGCCGGAAGAAATGTCGCCGTTGAGGCGACGGTATCACCGAGAAGTGCAGCAGCCCCCGTTTTCTGGAGAGCGATTCCGAGCGGAATAACGCCCGCCAAGAGGAAGATGACGTTCCACTCGATGGATGAATAGAGTTCGGTCGGTTTGAGAACGCCAGTGAAGACCATCGCAACCACCCCTGCCAGTGCCGAGACGACGATGGGGATGACGTTCAGCGCTGGAAGCGCGACGACGCCGGCGATGATGGCGATTGCGAACGGAATTTTTTCCTTCCGATACTCGATTTCGTCGAATTCGTGGGCGACGATGAAGTCCTCGTTCTCGACGAGTCGAGTCAGGCTGTCGGGTGGTGCCTGTACCAATAGCGTGTCGCCGACGCGGATGCGAATGTCCTCGAACCGGTCGCGAACCACGTCACCACGGGTTCGAAATGCGAGAACATTCGCATCGTACCGTTGTCGGAACGTCGAACTCGCAAGGGTCTCACCGACGAGAAACGACCCCGACGGAACGACCACTTCGACGAGAACGGGTTCCGTACCTCCCGAATGGAGGTCGTCTTCAGTCCGGGGACCACCCGCCAACACGAGTCCTTCAGCGTCCATAATACGCGTGAGTGTCTGCCGATTCGTTCTGAGTCGAAGGGTGTCGCTCTCGTGAATCTCCTTGCGAGCGAGTGGTTCGGAGAAGCGTTCCCCGTAACGAATCAGTTGTAACACGTCGATATCGAAATCGTCGTTCCCGAGGGCTTCCTCGACGGTCTGCCCGATCAACGACGAGTTCGCGGGAACGACGACGTCCGCGAGATATTCTTGGAGGGCATACTCCTCGACGAGGTCCTCCTCGGCAGGAATCCGTTTGGGGAGCAGGTAAACGCCGACCGTCATGAGATAGATGGCTCCGATCGAGAATACGACGACACCGAGTTTGGTGAATTCAAACATTCCGAATGAATGCAATCCGAGACCGGGTGATTCCGCACCGATTTGGGCCGCGATATCGCTCGCGAGAATGTTTGTCGACGTTCCGATGAGCGTCAACGTTCCTCCGAGCATCGAAGCGAAGGACAACGGCATAAGCAACTTCGACGGTGATGTTTTCCCTTCGTGTGCGAGATCGGCTATCACGGGGACTAATATCGCGACGACAGGCGTATTGTTGATGACGCCGGAAACCGGGCCGGTGACGCCGATGGTCGCGGCGAGTTGTTTGCGCCGATCCGTCCCCGCAAACGTGGCCATCTTCCGACCGAGTAGTTGGACGATACCGGTTCGGTTGATACCGGTACTGAGAATGAGCATCGCCAGCACGGTGATGGTTGCTGGGTTGGCGAAGCCGGAAATGCCCTCGCGCGCGGATATCCGTGTCCACGGTTCGAGAATCATCAACAGGACCATCACCAGGATGGCGGTAACGTCAATCGGAAACCACTCGGTTGCAAAGAGAACAAGAGCGAGGAGAATAAGTGCGAAAACGACGAGCATATCGCCCGTCACCGAGGTTGAAGCCACACTCTGGAATACCAGAGTCAGCTCAATTAAGGACATACGAAAAGGAGACTGGCGAAAGGAAAAAGGCTGTTGACATCCTTCCCGCCCTGAAAGGCGAGGATTCCCACAACGTCGGTCGCTGGTTGGGATGTTTACGGTTTGCACACCGACGAGGTACTGGCCATGCCACGTGGCCGTTACTCCTATTGACCGTACTACTCACGCGTCTGACAACGCAACGGTGGATTCGGAGGTACTTGGGTGTGTACCGTCGGTACCCAATCTATCCTGACAGGGTACCGTCGAGCCTCGATTGAGAGGCCCGAATTTGTCCGATCGTCCTGGTATTGGCGCGGACATGCCGCGTCGGGTGAGAGTAGAAACAACGGGAAAGTACCTAAGATTGTATCGCGCACCGAATGTGAACAAAGGCGGCGATTCATTTCCGCGCTTAAGGGCGAGGCTTTCTCGCCTGAATCCACGTAATCTAGCCTCACTGTTTTTGGCAGCTCCGTGGTTCCCGTGTCGTATGGGGTGTACACATGGAGGGCCGTATTTGACGACGAATGTCGGACATGGTTTTATCACTGGAGTGCCGACTATCCGTATGTCGCATTACGAAGCCGTCTTCAAAATCGATTCAAAACCCGACGCGGAAGCCGTCAGATTCCTTATAGAACGGGTTTACGACTCTTTGCGAGAGGAAACACGAGAACGATCCAAAAACGGAACCGGTTCGAACGAGATGCTCGAACAGTTCGAGGCTATCCGCGACGCAACCAGACACTCCGCACCGGGCACGCTGACTATCCACTACGACCAACAGGACGACGCGTTCGAGGTCTGAACGGCCGTTTCACTGTTCTCTATCTCGACTGATCTGTAGATGTATTGTGCAGCGTGACCGAGTACCGGAATACAGAATTTCCAAAACCGAAGAAAGTGGTCTGAGTACGTCACGGATTCGGTATTGACGTTCCCCGAACCGACTGCAATGGGCTCGAATTCTAGCTATTCGAGAGATATGCTGTCAAGTCTGTCGTCGTGATGACGCCGATGACCGCTTCCCCATCGACGACAGGGACGTGATGAAACCCGTGTTCGATTATCATGTCCGCCACTGTTTGAATGGCTTCGTCTGCGGTGGTCGTGATGACGTCCGTACTCATCGCTGTGGAAACGGTTGCATTCGGGTCGGGATTTCCGTCTGCGATCACCTGGGTGAAATCAGTCGCGGTGAGGATTCCTTCGAGACGGTCGTCATCATCGACGACGATGACCGAACCGATATCGTGTTCGCGCATTATCTCCCCAGCGTTCTGGAGTGAAGTGTCGTCGCGTACGGTGCGTACTGGCGAAGACATAAGACTTCCGACAAAGACATTGTCCATTCAAATATATACTATCTCCTTGGGATTGACATCCTCCCGCGCCTGAAGACGCGGGAATCCCGAGCGTTAGGAGATTAAGGTTTGCAGTCTACCACCGAATCACGCGGTGAGAATCCGCGAGACAGGTCATGAAGATAGACTGATGACTGTGCCAACCAGCCGGTACTCCTATCCATCGATGAATCACCGACAGACTCGGAGTTACTTTTGTTCAAATCACGCCGGATGTTCTCCGCACCATTCACATCCGCGTTAAACGCCGCATCACAATCCTCGCACACGTATAATCCGCGCTCAACACGCTGACTATCGTCCTTCTTCCCACACATACAACACGTCTTGCTCGTGTCTCTCTCAGACACCTCCACGACTTCAATTCCCTTCACTTTGCCTTTGTATTCGAGGATGTTCGTGAAGCGATCGAACGCCCACCCATGAAGGTCGAGGTTCCCATGTTTTCCCCAGTTCTTCGAATCACCATTCTCCTCCTCGCGAATTCCTTCCAACTTACCGACGTTGATACGGCCAACATCGTGTTCCACACACTGTTCAACAATGTGTTTCGCTAAAGCATGGAAGAAGTGAGAACGGCGCTCGCCACGCTTGTGATTCAACCGGGTCGCTCGCTCACCGTGCGACGTGTCGCACTTTGCAACCTCTTTCTGGAAGTAATACTCGTCCTGTTTCAGACGATTCCCCGGATACAAGTCGGCATCTTCGGTGCTGTATGCAACAGCGGCAAAGTTGCAGATGCCAAGGTCAATCCCTGCAGTTTCCTCACCGGGTGGTTCCGGGGTTTTCATCTTGACTTTGCAGACAAGATGAAGTTCCCATCGACGCTTCGCTTCGTCGTAGACAGCGCGCGCTTGCTGAATGTTCTCAACAATAGCGTCGTCTCGTGTTTCGTATTCGATGAGAATGTATTCACGAGCGTGGGGTGACGATTTGTGGTTTTTGCCTTTCGAGAGGCGGATCTTGTTGTGTTTGGCGTCGTGCTTGATGCCTTGTTGTTTCCATGTGATGGTGCTTCGCGGGTGTTCTTCGTGGACACGGTTACCGTCGTTGTCGTAGTAGTTGCGTTTGCGGTAGCCCGGCACGTTATCCCGATTGTCTGAAGAGCCGTACCATGAGTTGAAGGCTTCATCGAGTTCCTCCAGAACTCGCTGACTGGACTGACTGTGCAGTCCTTTGTATTTGGGGTGGCCTTTCAACTCGGCTTTGAGTTCTCCATCATCAGGGATTTCACCGGTTTCGTCCCATGCGTTTCGGGAGTAGTAGTTGGCGACATTCCAGAGTTTGCTTGCACTCCACCCGTGGTGGTCGAGTGAGTCCTCTACCTGTGAGTGGTTGAGGATTTTCGCTCGATAGGTGCGGTGGATATTCATGCTGGAACCGCTGTACATAAACGGTGTACGTGATTGAATGTAAAACCGATGTTTATGAGTGAATCTCCGGCAGTGCTGCTATGGGCTGATGGTGTCGTAGAGTGACGGTGCGTATCCACGGCCTGAAGGCCGTGGTAGTGCACCTGCTCCGCGTATAAGGATTGTCGCCGTCAGATCGATGCCTCTTCCGACTATCACTCATCGATTTGGCCCACGGAGGGTGGGAACGTCGTTTCCAACCGTACAATGAGCTTTATCTGTGCTTCGCTGTCCCTTCAGGCACTTTGTGAGGCTACTCGCCGCGAGTCAGGGATGTTGAACGGGTTGTTCTTCACCCTCCTCACGTTTAGGCTGTTCAAGCGCGTCCTCGACGGGAGCTATAGTAACCGTTAGAACTTTTCACTCAGAGACTGTTGCAAGAGATCGTGAATCATCTCGACGAGATTTCCGTCGAA
>NZ_JBXGLH010000022.1:0-60729 GCF_056892285.1 Haladaptatus sp. HS23
AACCACGGCGATTGATACCGCTCTCGACCAGCTATCTCTTCCAACAGTGAGCAACTACTTCTAATGTCTACTATAGGGGGATTGCAGACAGTAGCTATTCTTTTACGTTCCTCTCAAGAAATCGCATTAAAGACACTTGATAAACCCATATGGCAAATATACAACCCGTTCCAAAGCAATGATGACTTCCAATTCGGGAAACATTCTTCCATCCCGGAATATGTTAGAGAAAGTCGAGTTCACTAATAAGGAGAGATATACTACTCCAAATCTATCCTGTTGCCAGCAGTCGTAAGAGCCAACGGTCGGAACAAGCCGCGTTCCTTGTCGGACTACTTTGGAGGTTCTACTTCGTCAAAACGACCTGCCTTGCTGGCTTAGGTTGCAGAAAAGTTTTTTCTCTGACGGATTTCCTAAGTATCGTCCAACTGCCTGTTGTTCCGCGACAGTTGCGGGAAGAATGCTTTCGGACGACTTTGCCTTATGGTTTCGTCCGAGGTTCCAACCTTGTCCTCACGTAGCAACACATGGCGGGTGCTTTGGGGAGACAACTTGTGTTTTGAGCCAACCACTCTTGCGGCGGCGGCCTGTGTTGTTCGTGCCAACAATCGTTGGGGAAGCTATCCCGAAACTATCTGCGGTACTCTCACAACTACCACCTGCTGTTCTCTTTCCACTTTTGTAACTTTCTTTATACTGTTCCTTTCCGTCCACTCCTTTACAGCGTTGCCAGACAGTTTACCGCAAGCTATAGCAAGTCTAAGTGTAGCTCATTGCAAGGGCCTTTACTTTCGGTTCCCTTACACCATTCACAGGCAAGACACTATAGTTTACTTTGATACTCCTTTGGTGGGTGCTATCTTCCGGTCGTGCTTTGACGTGAGGCTATCGGCTTTGCCTAATGCCGTAGGACGTATGCAGCGGTTAGCTGCCCTATCTTGACTGCTACCTTTCTCTTTCGATACTTACTCCCTTCTCCTACTTCTCAAGAAGTCGGGCTATCTCCGTACTCCCCATATCACTGGTTGCTTTGCTTATATGTGCAAAGTCAATCTACTTGAGCCTACCGCAAGACTTAAATAGTAGCAGCCCGAATAGAAGAATGTAACAGTTCTTCCTGTGGGCTGGTGCTTTGCACCAACCTTCGAACTCAATTCCGCTTAGCGGAGAATATCTCCGAAAAGGGAAATGAACCGAAGCTATTTTATACATGGTACCACAAGTACTTAAAGGTTTCGCTTTTAACAATAAATTTGTTGTGAGTTGCAAGCACGTTCTTGCATAGGAAAGTGCGAAACAGTTTGACGAGAAATACCTTCTCACGACTGACCTTTCCCCTTATAAATAGTTTCAGTAGAAGGTTGCCATAATATCCAAGAATTTATAATATAATTGGAAAGTCTCTAAATTGTAAAACTCAAAGTTGGAAGATATTCAAAGAGTATTGCGAATGTTGAGTTTTATCCAAACAGGACTATTTAAGTGATTTCTGTATATAATGTCTACAGGCACAGTCGGCAGGTATAGAGAAGGTAGAAGTCTTAATTTCACCAAACGAATTTGTGATTATATATGAAGATTGCTGCCTTTATATACAGTATCCTTATTACGATTACGAATGAAGAGGTATGAATTGTAGTAGTACTTCTTCACCCGACACTATGTCGGGCTAACGACAAAGGCATGTCGCAGGGTAGTATTCTTCCCTGACCGGACGTGCATTAAGTGCATGCCATTAGTAACTCTATTGGTTCGGTGAAAGAATGCAGTTTACCTCAATTAAGGAGACTTCTACAGGTTTCTGTTAGGTTTAGTAGGTACCTTGTCATCAAATCTACTCCCGGTTATGCAGGCACTCCGGGTTATGAGAAAACCATGTAGGTTAGTCGATTCCTTGACTGATTCCCAGAAATCGACACTTAGGAGGCTGGCTGTCAAAGGTCAGTCTCTCTTATTCATACTATATACACAATCATGAGAGAACGAAATAAAGTAACTTGGTTTACAGACGCAGAGGATGAAATTATTAAGAAACAAATCGAGAAGAAAGGCCTCTCCGACCGTGCGAAGGGTGAGGCGACTATGTTACTCGTCTTAGGAGGTGGAAAGTAATGGCGAAACCAAAACGGTATCTTCAGACCACCGTCAGAATCGACGGAGAAGAAGTCGGACAGTTTGAGGCATACATTGAGTCTCAAGAAGGCCTCGGAGGTTACGATGAGGACGGAAACTATCGTAGCAGACGGTATTATTTCGAGAAAATCATCAAGGAGAAACTGTCAGAATACGAAGACGTTGGGGAAGGCTACGATGAGTAACAACGTACAGATTCGAGAGACAGTACGTATCTTCATTGAAGATTTGGGCGGTAGAGAAACCCGCCGTCTCTGTGTTAATCAGTCCAATGAAGGTGTAAGTCTCGTAGCACACACTGAAGATGGAGAGAAGGTAACTCTCGGGAGTCATTTCCGACGTATTCCTGACGACATTGTACCTCGTTTCGAGGAGGAGTTAGAGAGGCAGCTATGAAGACTCCTGAAAGGCAGGTCGAAGACAGCCTTCGGACGATTCGAGAAGAGTTTGAGAATCCTTCTCTCGACTCTCACGACGTTTCCATCTACGAAGATAGGGCAATCATCGACACTAAACTTTCCAACGATTGCGACCATAATCAAGTGACGTGGGTCGTTTACGGAGAAGGTCTTACTCATCTTCAGATTAGCAGTCGGATTCTCGACACCCAACTATGACCTACTTAGACGACCTGAAGGACTTAGAAGAGGAGTTATCAGAATCTGGACAACTCCCCCATCTATTGGCAGCAATACGGCAGACAATCGCACGAAAAGAAGAAGACCAGCAGACAATAGCGTTATTGTCAGAATACAAGGACGAATAACAATGACAGACGACGAAATTACAATCAAATTAGACGAAGAAACGCGGCAGCAGCTACGTTTCATCAAGGACGAAAAGTACGACGGACAGGAGACTTCTCTTCAAGGAGTAATCAAACGACTTTCCAGCGAAGAATGCGAGGAGTTGAAGGAGACTAAGGCAGCAATACAGGCAGCACAGGAGTCTCTACGGGAATCCTTTGGGAAATCTGACGAAGGGGACACCTCCGGGAAAGAATCCGCTACAGCGACCGGAGAGGCGGCAGAAAGACAGGCAGAGATTAAGGAGAAATTCTTCTAATGCAAGGCACCCAAGTAAATACGACCTGTCCGACTGAAGTCTATACAGCACTACGGAATGCAGACAAGGCAGGCGACCTTGACGAGATTAAGGAGATGTACGACAAGGAGGCCGGTAAGTCCACCATCGACCTCTTCTTTATGCATGCTGCATGCCAGATGGCGGCAGATATGGACGTAGTAGAGGCATCAGGAGATGTCAAGGCTAAGGCAAATGGTACCGTTGTCGCCGAAGACGAGAAGGACAGAGACGACTCCGGTCGGTTTCTGTAGACGATGACAGAGTTTGTCCTAACTGACGAATTGCAGGCAACTGTAACGGTTGGAGGAATGCCGTACCTCGTTACAGACCTCTCCGTAGAGACGACGCAATACAACGAGACAGACATGGCAGAGGCTACAGTCGTTGCAGACAGGCATGCCTTCGAACCAAACGAAGGGAATGAGGCAACCGTCAGCATTAACGACACTCTCGTTTTCACAGGATTCTGTAGTGACGTTGACAATAACGCTGACGGTAGCTACAAGGTCAAACTCTTTAACGGAATCCACCTTCTGAAGACAGGGAGAGTAGACCTGTCTCTCGACCAACAGATGCCTGCCTCCGAGGTACTACGAGACGTATTCCAGCAATGCGAGATAGATAATTTCGAGATTAATCTTGCCAGCCCGGTAGAGTCTCAACTTGCCTCGAAATTCGGTTTTTCAGGCAGCTATGACGCACCTGTAGATAATGAAATCACCTTAGACCGGACTAACGCACCCGGAGATAGCGTCTTAGAATCTATCTGTGACCTCACAAACGCCTCATGGTGGGTAGATATAGACGGTACGATTATGGTAGGGAGGCCAGAGTATAGATATTTGGGTGAATTGACCTATATCACTTCTGCCTCCGATGGGAAGTTTACACCTGCATATCAGTCGGTGAAAGTAATAGGGGATAATGTAGTATCGGCAGGTGGATGGAGTAAGAGGAATCTTGTCTCCAAAGAGACGGCAGTTGCTACAAGGTCGTTACGCAATATCGGCGTACCACGAGAGGATAGGGCGGAAGTTGCACAGTCTATCAAGGTGGATTACGCAATCGAGGAAGGCCTACTTAATAAACCAACTTTCACCTATAAGAATAAGGATATTAAGACTCAAGGACATGCCGAATCTGTCGCCAATAGGCTGACCAGCCGTCTCGTGAAACAATCTCGACAAGGACACGTCGAAGTAGTCGGAAGGCCTGATATACGGGTCTGTGATACTTTCAAGATGCCTGACGAACTTGGGGGAGTCGTCTATCAAGTATCAGGTGTCGAACATCGCGTAAGTGGTACCAACGGTTTCACCACGAAAATCTATGTCGGAGGAGTAGTCGGAAACTGATTTCCACCAAAACACGCCTGTGTTCATTATTTTTCAAATCTATTGCTCTCGGAGAGCGTTAAAGTCGTCTTCGCAAAGGATTCCTCCTTTTACTCCACCCTGAATGTCTACATCTTTTTCAGTGAGTGTTACTGTCGGTTCTGCATAGGCGTATTCTACATCTCCCTTTCCGCATTCTATGCACTCACCTGTAGTACTGCCACCATTCAGCTTTGCCTCGTTGCAGGAATTGCAAACAAAATGGTACTTCAGAAACCCGTCTCCGGAAGTGAATAGTGACGGGATTTCATTGTCTCGGACGGGTTCAATATCTTTCCCACAGAAAGGACAGTTTTGGTAAGTACTCATATTCAGATTATTCTATAGGTCGAACAAGGATATTATTTTCGGTGGTAGAACTGTTCTTTGGCGCTGCATCCACGTTTACCCCATAGTTTCGATTGGAACTATGGTGATTCAATGTCGTTCGAAATAGCAAGTATTTTCGTTAATTGTTCCTGCTCATAATACCGAATTGTCTCGGTTCGAGAATCGTAATCAATAATGCCCGAATCAGCTAACCTCGGGAGATGGGAGTGGCGAAGGTTAGTGATTGCGTGTTTATGTGTAATATCTACACTGTTGGATACTTCAGTCGCTATCTTTTCCATAGAGGCAGTGGGATTTCCGCTATAATGGAGGGAGTACAATACCACTCGGCGAATCCTGTGCTTTAATATATCAAAGATTTCATTCAACTCAAGGTCAATTTCATTCGTGTTGGTGGGTGACTCATCGTTTTTCATGGTTCTAAAGTTGAATACACTATTGTCGTAAAAGGCCTATGGCTTCGTAAGAAGGCACGACTTAATATCTACTCTAACCCCGGATGTGCGTTCGGTAAATCGTGTTGCAGGGTGTTAAAGAGTATGACACTCATTACCAAAGAGTTATTTCTCTACGCTCAGTAGAAATTTTTCTGAAGCTCGACCGGGGCGGTCTGAGATACTTTCCACATCGAATATCTTAAAAAAACTACTCTCGTCGACCATCTATCCAATACTTATCATTTTCAAGAATCGCAAGACGATGAACGATACTACTGCTTTATATACGCTCTTTTGAATGCGTTTGACAGAAGCGCGTCGCCTTCGTCGAAAGGCCGGACGGTGCAACGTCCGACCGCGCTTCTGGTGACAGAAGCAATGAGCAGTACGCAATCTACGTTTGAAAGTGTTAGTGAATCGTGTGACGAATGTGCGGCATTACGTGATGACTTCCCGTGTTTCGAGTGTTACATCACGGGCAAGAAGGAACTCCCGAAGTAGCTGAACCTCATTTTCTTGCTGAAGTACCGAAATCAGTCGATAGACGGCTTTTGAGCCACTTCCGATTATGCGTGCAAACGGAAGTTGATTGCCTATATCGCTTTTTCCGTAGAATACCACCTGCCTCACGTGTAGCGGTTTTCGATTGAATCAACTTCCTTTATCAGATACCAGACATAGGTTTGAACGACCCACGTATCAGATTCCCAGACAAGAATCGGCGTGAACTGTCGGCAGATACTTGTAGTTCGGGTAGGAGTTTCCTTCTGTAGAATCGCACGACCATACACCGACCGATGGAATGCGGTAGTTCGCTAAATTCCTTGTACTCCCTGAAGGCATAGAGGACTTAAGGAAGCCCTCTACGTCTCTTCATTGAGTAGAAGGTTTATTTCAAGTGGGTCGGGGCAGATTCGAACTGCCGATCTGCTCCGTGTGAAGGAGCTGTCATAACCGGACTAGACTACCGACCCGTACGCAGTTCATCGTTTTCCTGCACCGGACTTAAGACTTGCTTTCGAGAGCGGGCGGCCACCACGACCAAGTTCGACCGATGCCGACCCCCGACCATGACCGACTGGACCGTGGTGAACGTCGCCGAGACGAATCCAAACGTTCTGGACGGCGAAACACCGCTGGACGAGGCTCTGTCGGCCCACGCGGGCGCGCGGACGAAGTTCGTGCTTCCGGAGGGACGCTACCGCCTCGACGGGCGGTTCGAACACAACGATTGCGAGGCGATTGCGGTAGTGGGCGACCCGCACGCCACGCTGGTCGTGAGCGACCCCGACCAGCAGTACGGCCTCGACGTCGGCGGCGGATGGGGCGCGTCGCCGGAGGCCTCGGCTACGACGGTTGAGATTCGGGACCTCACGTTCGACATGTCGGCGGACGGCGTGGGCGCGCAGGCCGTCTCGGCGCGGGCGAGCCACGATTTGCGAATCGAGGACGTGGCAGTCGAAGGCGAGTGTGCCTCGGCGGGGAAGAAGGCCCTCGGTGCGGTTTACGCGGCGGTCACGCACCCGGAGGGGTCGGGCGCGGTGAGCGTCTCGCTCCCGGACGGGTGTGCCTTCGAACCCGAAAGCTATCCCGACCGGTCGCCCACGGAATCACAGACCAGCCATCCCATCGGCATCAACGTCTCCGACGACCACCGCGGCGAGTTGACGTTTCGTGAGTGCCACGTCGAGGGGTGGGTGAACAACGGCGGCTACCTCGCCGGAGGGGACGGACCGTGTTTCGTCACGGGCGGCCTTTGGAAAGACAACGGAAACGCGAACCTCCGGTTGGGAGACGGCGACGAGGCCCGAGACGTTCAAATCGAGATGGACGAGACGACCTACACCGGGTGCGGACTGTGGCTACAGGAGGGCGACTGCCGCGTCTCCGGCGGCGAACTTCGCCTTCCGAACTGCGACAATGACGGCCTCCGCGTCTCCAGTCGCTCCGCCCGCGTGCGCGACCTGAAAATCGACTGCACCTCCTCGGCGCGCGCCATCAAGGTCAACGACGGCGACGAGCAGGTCGTACTGGAGAACGTCGAACTCGCGGATTCGGGCGACGGGTCGAAACACAACTACGCGGTCGAACTGTGGCGCGATGGGACCGAACTCCGAAACTGTCGTTCGAGTTCCGAAACGGCGACGGGAATCAAAACGGCATCAACGTCCTCGGAGCGCGAGTCGTCTTCGACGGCGTGACGGCGACACACGGTTCCGACGACGGGACGACGGTTCTCGTCAAGGCTGACGACGCGACGTTTCGGAACTCGACGTTCCGCGGCCGTGTAGACGTGGACAGAAAGAATGCGTCGGTACCCCGCGTCGAGGATTGCGATTTCGCGGACTGTGAGCGTATCGGGTTCGACAGTTAGCTCATCCGCATCCGGTTTTTCGCGTCCCGCATCGCGGTCCGTGACCGTTTCTTCGCTCTGTGTTCGACGTCTCGAAGGTTCTCGCGCATCTTCTCCCGTCGTGACGGCTCGGGCGGTCGTTCCTTCCCAGTCATCTCGCGGGCTTTTCGTTCGGCGGGTCGGAGTTCCTCGCGGATACCACGTCCGAGATGACTCCCGGCATGTCGGAGATGGTACCACGCGTCTTTGAAGTGGGTGTTCATCGTTCTCCCGATTATGTCCTTACGCTCGGGTCAGATATAATCGTTCCGTCGATATTCGGTGGGGCTGTCCGTTCAAAAACGGTTTTACGGCGGGCAAAGAAAGGGGGATTGTATGTTTACGCGGCTTTCGATTCCGACGCCGTTTCAAATCGGACCGGTGAACGCCTACCTATCGGGGCGGACGCTGGTCGACCCGGGTCCGGGAAGCGAAGAGGCATGGACTGCCCTGTTCGAAGAACTGGACCAGCGCGACCTCGCCCCGGCGGATATCGAACAAGTTCTCATCACGCATCCGCACCCTGACCACTTCGGATTGGCAAAACGGCTCCGAGAATCGGGTGCCCGCGTCGTCGCCAGCACGGAAGCGGCCGACATCGTCCGTGACTTCGGCGACCGACTGGCGTACGAACAGGAGTACTTCGCCGACTTCTTCGACCGCTGTGGAATGGCGGAGACCACCGCCCAAACGGTCACCAACCTGCCGGAGGCCTACCTCTCGGTCGCCCCCGACGTCGAAACCGACCTCGAACTGGACGACGGCGAATCGGTTACCGTCGAAGGGGTCGAACTGACCGCGGAGACGGTGTTGGGCCACTCCTCCGGTGAGACCCTCTTCACGTTCGAAGACGACGGGGAATCGAAAGCCATCGTCGGCGACCACGTTCTCGGCGACATCACGCCGAACCCGTTCCTCCAACCGCCGACCGAGGAGAGCGGTCCTCGTCCGCGCGTCCTCCCCTCGTTCAACCGCTCGCTCGCCGAACTGCGGGACCGCGACTTCGACCTCCTCCTTCCGGGCCACCGTGAGGAGATAACGGACCCCTCGGCCCGAATCGACGAAATCCTCGCCGCCCACGAGGAGCGCACCGAGAACGTGCGCGCGCTGGTGGACGGCCCGACGACGGCGTTCGACGTGATGTGCGAACTGTTCGAGGACCTGCCCGCGACGGAGTACTTCCCCGGCATGAGCGAGGCCGTCGGCCACCTCGACGTCCTCGAAGCGCGTGACGAAGTGAATCGACACGAACAAGGTGGCGTCGTCGTGTACGAAGGAGTAACTCAATGAACGAACTGCAACCCGTCACGCTCGGCGACGAACCCGCCGACCTCGTGATTCGGAACGGTCGCGTCCTCATGCCGGAACCCTGCGAGTTTCAGGCGCGCGACGTCGTGGTCAAAAACAATCGCGTCGCGGCGCTGCCGGAGGACGGTACCGACTCGATCGGCGACGAGACGAAGGTCATCAACGCCAGCGACCGGGTCGTCACGCCCGGGTTCATCGACGCCCACACGCACATCGACCTCCACCAGACGTTCGAGAACGCGTACCACTACGCCCTCGAAGGCGGCACGACGACCGTCGTGACCGAGGTTTCCGGGTTCGGCCCGGCCTTCGGTGCGGAGGGCGTCGAGCAGTTGCTCGCCGCGACCTCCTACCTCCCGATTCGGGTGTTCGCCACGGTTCCACCCCAACCGCTCGTCGACACGTTCGAACCGGCGCGTGGGGACGCCGAATCGCTCACGAACCTCCTCGGCGACGCCCGGGTCATCGGCGTCGGGGAAACCGACTGGATTCACGCCGTCGGCCGCGACTCGCCCACCGAGGAACTGTACGAGCGCGCCCACCTCGAAGGGAAGACGGTCACGGGTCACGGCGCTGGCTGTTCCGGCGAGAAACTCCAAGCGTTCGCCACCATCGTCGACGACGACCACGAGTCGATAACCGGCGAGGACATCATCGAACGCGTCGAAAGCGGTATCCACGCCGTCGGCCGCTGTGGGTCGATTCGGGACGACATGGCCGCGGTCGGCGAGGCGTACGAGGAAATCGGGGCGGCCGAAATCTCCCTCTCGACCGACGGCATGTGGCCCCGCGAACTCATCGGCGAAGGGTACATGGACGTGGTAGTCCGCCGGGCCATCCAAGAGGGCGTCGCGCCCGCCGACGCGATTCGCATGGCGACGCTCAACCCGGCCCGTCACTTCGGCCTGCCGAACCTCGGGTCGCTCGCGCCGGGCAACGTCGCGGACATCCTCCTCATCGACGACTTGGAAACCGTCAACGTCACCACGGTCATCAACGGCGGCGAAGTCGTCTACAACAACCACGAGACGACCGTCGCGCCGCGCTCCTACGAGTATCCGAGCCACTTCTACGACAGCGTGAACGTCAGCACCGACCCGGCCGAGTTCGGCGTCCCGGCCGACGTCGCAACCGACGGAACGGTGCGCGCCATCGAGTACCGCGAGGGTCTCCTCTCGGGCGAAACGCGAGTTCGCCCGCCGGTCGAAGACGGTGAACTCGTCGCCGCGCCGGAAGAGGGCCTGCTGAAAGCCACCCTCCTCGACCGGCATCCGGACGGCGACGGAACCGGCTTCACCGGCTTCGTCACAGGATTCGGTCCGCTTTCGGGCGCGGTTGCGACCAGCCTCGTCTGGGAGACGCCCGGCGTGTTGGCACTCGGAAGCGGCGAGGACCTCAGGGAGGCCGTCGCCCACGTCAACGAGATGGGCGGCGGGTGGGCCGTCGTCAGGGACGGCGACGTGGTCGCGGAACTCCCGACCCGCGTCGGTGGCGTCTGTTCGGACCTCGAAGTCGAGGAAACGGCGAAACTGTACACCGCAATCGAGAGCGCGTTCCGAAGCCTCGGCACGGACGTCGAACGGCCGATGATCGGAATCCAGACGCTGACCTTCCCCGGCGTCCCTTCGCTAAAACTGTCGTTCTCGGGCTATGCCGACGTCTTCTCGCGTGAAATCGTCGGCCTGACGCCGGAGTAACGGGCGTCTAATCCCCCGCCGCCTCGCCGCTCTCTTCCCCCGCTACTTTGCTGCTCTCTACGTCCTGTCCGTGTTCTCGAATCGTCCGAATCTGCTCGTACGGGAAGAAGTTTCTCCCGCCTTTCCGTCGCAGCCAAACCCCCGTTTCGTAGAACTCCAGGTCGTCGCCTTCGACCGGGGACACGATGTTCTGTTCTCCACCCCGCTTGCCAGTCGGCACGAGGTACACGTCGTACTCGTTTTCAGGCATAGGGCTATTACGTCGAACACGGCGAAAAGCGTACTGGCCCGTCGTTCCCGAGACGGCGACTATCCCGCCTCGTAAATGACGACCCGTCCGGTCCGGAAGACGACGACTGCGAACCCTTTGTGGACGAATTCGACTCGCCTCGGGACTCGCTGTTCGGACTGACGACCGAACAGGTCTTCGAGGGCGTCCGGGTCGATACTTTCGTAGAGCGGCTCTATCTCCGTCGAACTGCTGTCCGTCACCTCGGCGATGGCGTCGATAACCGTCTCGGCTAACGCCCCTTCCTCGTGACTCGTTTCGTGAAGAATCGTTTGATTATCGCTCGACTCTCGAACCACGTCATACACCTCCCGAGGGTCGCACGAAAAACGCTCTGGCCGGCATTGCTTCGTCAGAAGCGTACCAGGGATGGAATGTTTGGGGTTTAGTGGTTCATGCTTTTATCACCCCTCGGATGATTCGGCCGATTCGTTCCGAGGGAACAGAGTGGTCTCGAGCATCCCTTCCAATCCTCGCCGAAGACGGCCGGATGCAGCTTGTGGCGAGATGTCGAGGGTTTCGGCGAGTTCGGAGAGCGACGTTTTTCGGGGGACGTGAAAATACCCGGACGCGAAGGCGGTCGAAAGGGCTTCCCGTTGCTCGGCGGTCAGTCCGTACTGTTTCGAGGGGAACTCGTCCACGGAGTAGATGCGCCGGACTTCGTACGAAATCAACCGCTCGTTACACGCCTCCCGGAACCGTGTGGTCGAATCGTGGTCCGGAAATCGGATTCGGAACTGCCATCCGTCACTGTTTCCGATGACATCGAGAAGCGTCACGTCCTGTTCCGTTAGTATCTCCTGGATTCCATCGGCGGCGTTCGACCAGCATATCTCACACAGGGCACCGGTTTTGGTTTCGCTCAGGACCGCGATGGAATCGACCGAAGCGGTTTCGAGCGAAACGTCGGCGAGAAACGACGGGTCGTCCGTGGCGACCCAGATAAACGGCATCGAACACTCCCGCGTCGGGACGATACGCTCCAACTCGATTCTGATATCGGAGCGATACGGGAACAACTCCCCGAGGGCAAACTCGTCGGGTGGGAGTCGGAGTTCGACGACGACGTTCACGACGGTCCATAGGGCGTGCCGTGCGTCAATCCTTTTGGCCATTTTACGGGATTCGTCGCGCATGAGACGATGATGATGTGCATAACTTACGCATATTGACGGCGTTGGAATGTCGTGACCATGAATTCTCACGACCTCGAACCCACTTCGAATTGTACAGTGTACAACCGCGGTTGAATCGCGAGACTGCGCCGACCTGATTCCGGTGTCATAGATTGTTATGAAAGGAAACGGGCAACAAACGATATATAGGGTGGTGGCACAGGCACGGGTGAAGTTGCAATGTTCGCACCGATACGACGCGCGACACTGTTTGCCCTGTACCAGATCAGCGTTCTAGCCGGAATCTGTCTGCTTCCGGTCGCCCTCGTCGCCCGGCGGGCCGGAGTACCGTTCCCCGTTCACCGCGTAGTGGAATCCTTGGGGGCGTCCTACGAGAATACGAAAGAGGAACGGCCCTGAATCGCCGCTCGTTTTACACCTCGTCACACCCCGGAAGGGTTGGTTTTATCAGTGCTGATGGACTACGTTCGGGTAATGCGTAGCCCAATGCACGGTTCCGACTTCTCGCGTAACAAGGAGCGCCTGAGCGGTAATGACGTCAACCCGTACAAGCCGGAAATCGGCTCGCTCCCCGACAACGAGTTCTCACAGAAGGACATGAAAAACATCAACAAAACCGGGACGACGACCATCGGCCTCACGACCGCCGACGGCGTCGTCATGGCGACGGACATGCGAGCCAGCCTCGCCGGTCGCTTCGTCTCCAACAAGAACGTCCAGAAGGTCGAGCAGATTCACCCGACGGCGGCCCTGACGATGGCCGGGTCCGTCGGTGGTGCACAGTCGTTCATCCGAACGATGCGCATCGAGTCCAACCTCTATGAATCCCGACGCGGCGAGCAGATGAGCATGCAGGCGCTCTCGACGCTCGCAGGAAACATGCTTCGCGGCGGGCCGTTCTTCATGGTCTCTCCCATCCTCGGCGGTATCGACGAGGAAGGCTCGCACATCTACAGCCTCGACCCCGCCGGTGGCGTCATGGCCGACGACTACACCGTCACGGGCAGCGGGATGCAACTCGCCTACGGTGTCCTCGAACAGGACTACGAGGAGGGCCTCTCGAACGAGGAAGCGAAGGCCGTCGCGGCCCGCGGTATCAAGAGCGCCGTCGAACGCGACACTGGCAGCGGTAACGGCGTGTTCCTCGCCGAAATCACCGAGGAAGGCGTCGATATCACCGGTCACAAGGACTTCGACGCCGTACTCTAATCCCAGTCGGTGAAACTGCCGTCGAGCAACGTCTCCTTCTGCTGGTCGATGTAGGCGTGTTGCATACCCGTAATCGCCTCAGCTAGCGTCTCACCTGTTTCCAGTCGCTCGCGCACCTCACGCTTCTTCCAGTCGGCGGGCGTCACGCCGTGGCGGGCGCGTTGCCGGAGCGGGTAGAGATACTTCGCGGCCTCCTCGTCGGACAGTCCGCGCGCTTGGAGGCCGTCCTTCGCGTGTGCGAACAGATCGGCGAACAGTTCGTCCGTTTCGGTCGTCTCCTTGCCGTCGTTCGTGATCCAGTACAGTTCCGCGTCGAGTCCGTCGTGCATGGCGGCGTAGAAGTTGTCCCGTGCGACCACCCAATCTAGATGGTGAACAGGATGTTCCCGGCGGAAGGTACTCTCTAACAGTCCCGCGAACGCCGCCTGAAACGCGATGGAATCCCGAACCGTCGGTTGGGCGGCGATGGGCCGGAACTCGATGCGGGCGTTCGCGTCGGCGCGCGTCGCACCGCCGAACACCGGGCGAACCCACCGCCAGTAGGTGCCGTGTTTCAACCGGAAGTGGGCGAACTCGTCGTCGAAGCGGTCCGACCGCGAGACGGGCATCGGGACGATGGTTCGGTCCTCCACGATGTCGTCGATGGCCGCTTCCGCGGATTCGATATCCGCCGGGAACCGCACCTTTCCCGGGTCGACGGCGTTCAGCACCGACTCGAAGACGTGGATACGGTTTTCCATCCACGCCTCGTCCACGATTTCCTCCGCCGGGACGTCGTCGTACAGGTCCGGCGGGAAGAACGGCGAGTTGACGCCGAGCGCCAACAGCGGGGCCGCGATTCGAACCGCGTACTGGAAATAGTTCGGCAGGTCGCGGGCGTGTGGCACCTGATAGTGAGGTTGGATGGACGTTATCAGGCTTTCGGGCATCACCGTCTTCGCCGACAGCGAGACGTTCGGCGCGTCGAGTTCCATCCCGACGGCCTCCCCCGTGTTCGCCATCGCGTGATAGCGCACCGAGTTGCTCATGTTCGACGCGATTTGAATCCCGCCGTCATCGACGCCGTCGGTGAGATAGCGGGTGGCCGTCTCTCCCGTCGGCGGAATCGTCCAGAGACCGTCGCTGACGAGGCGCATTCCCTCCGCTCCCGTCCGCTCCTCCGCCGCCGAGAGTCGGGCTTTCACTTCCGCCTCCTGTGCGGCCAACCCGTGTTCGTTCAACGGTTGCGGACTCGTGGACATCTCGGCGTTGTGGAGGCCGAGTTCCTTCTCGAATCCGATGAGCGAAAGGAGTCGTCGCGGAACCCGCGAGAGTGCTTTGGTCTCTCGGTCCACCGCGTAGAACTCGTATTCGAATCCGACGATGGATTGCGGGTTGTCGAACGTTCCGTTCGCGAGTTCCCGCTTGATGACCTCTGCGTCCTCCTCGACATGGCTCTGAAACTCCTCCCGGTCTACCGTCAACACGTCCCGTACCTGCGACGCAAGGTCGGAAGTCATAGCAGGGGGTGGGGGTGCCAGACGCTTCAATCCACGGGCTTCACGGTCAGCAGTGGTGCGTTTTCCCAGGGTACAAACGGGTTCCAACTTACCTTTCTGACCGCGGCGGCGACAACTGTTCCGCCAAGAAGTCGTACACCGTTTCCCGTGACTCGCGGGCGAATCGGGACTCGTTGAGTTCGAAGCGGTGACCGCCAGGGGCGTCGTCGTAAGATTCGAACTCGAAATCGGCACCCGCACCGCGTAACGATTCCACGAGCGACTCGATTTCGCGGTGGTGAACGTCTCCGTCGTTGGTTGTCGCGTGGATTCGAAGCGGGACGCCGGTGGCCACGGCTTGGTGAGCGGGTGAGCGCTCGCGGTACAGTTCGGGGTCAGCGACGGGCGATGTACCGAGGTGATAACTCGCGGTGTAGAGCCGTCGATACCCCTCTCCTTTGTACTTCCAGCGCACCAACAGGTCCGAGACGGGTGCGCCCGCGTAGGCGGTAGCATAGGAGTCGGGATATCGAAAGACGGAGAGCAGAGCGTGTAATCCGCCGTGGCTCCACCCGGCGACGCCGATTCGCTCCTCGTCGACGTCGCTCCGGTCCGCGACCCAGTTCCGGGCGGCGAGCGTGTCGGCTATCTCGTCCCCGCCGTAGTCGATGGCCTCGTAGTGTTCACGGCCATACCCGGTGCTTCCTCGATATTCGGGAGCCACGACGACGTACCCCTGTTCGATGAGTTCTCGGACGACGGTCACGTACTCCGTGGAGAAGTTGTCGTGGATACCGCCGTGGACGAGGACGATTGCGGGGCGGGGACGGCTACTTTCAGTTACGGGAAAAAACGCGTACGTCGGAATTTCGAGTTCGACGTCCGAATCGGAAGTCGGCGGTCCGAGTAGACTGAATTGCCGGACGTTCGCGTCCGGCAACTCGTGACCCCAGCGGTTGTCGTCCGACCGTCGTTCGAGGACGTCGAGTCGGTGGTCCAGTCGGTTGTCGAATTCGTTCTCCTCGGTACCGGCGAACCATCGACGCAGGCCGTCGACATTTGTGACCATTGATGATATATCATTCTGCATATGGATAAACTCTGTGCGAACGCTCACCATCGGACAGCCAGTATGAAAACCGTCCTCTCGCCACTCGCTTTTCCCTTCTCTCCGTATCTCGGTCAGACCCTTCTCACGCGTCCGTTTCCGACACCGTTCCCCGTTCGTGCCGCCGTTTCCGCACTTCGTTCGCCAACGCGCCGACGCCGATGGCCAACACGCCGACGGCGAGTACCCACGGCCCCGTTCGTCGGTCATCCGTTCGTCGGTCATCCGTTCGTCGGTCCATTTCGTTCACTCCCGAATCGGGTTGTGGGTACCGTTGATGTCCCACTCGTGGATACAGAAGGGTCTGCCTTTCTCGCCAGCGATTCGCCAGTTGTGGGTCTCCTCGTCCCACGAGTCCTCTCGTCCGCAGGCGACACACTGCCGCCGGTCGGGTCGGTTGAGTTGCGTCATCGAACCGAGGGAAGGACGTGCAGGCACTTAAACCGACGGCAACAGGGCATTTTACCGCTCGTCACCAACCCTCATGCGATGCTCCGAAGACGAACCTTCCTCGCGGGTTTGGATGGGGGAGGAATCGCACTGTCAGGGTGTACGGGCGTTCGCCGTGACGGGAGCGACCGGCCGACGGAGACGAAATCGACGAAAACCACGGAACGGATGAACACCACGACGGAGTTCACGACGAACGCGTTCAGGGAGGGCGAAAGCGTTCCGACCGGATTCACCTGTAGTGGCAGGGACGTTTCGCCACCGCTCGAAATCGCGTCGGTACCGGACGAGGCGAAATCGCTCGCAATCGTCGTGGACGACCCGGACGCACCGAGTGGGACGTTCACCCACTGGTTGCTCTGGAACCTCCCGCCGGGGATGACGACGGTGCCGAAAGCCGTCCCACGGGAAAGGACGGTCGGGTCCCTCGACGGTGCACGGCAGGGAACCAACGACTTCGGCGACATCGGCTACCGCGGTCCCTGTCCGCCGAAGGGCGACGGTCCGCACACCTACCGATTCACGCTGTACGTCCTCGAACGCGAACTCGAACTCGACGCCGGGGCGAAGCGTGATGCGCTGTTCGGCGCGATGGACGGGAATCGACTCGGGCGAGCACGGTTCACGGCGGAGTTCGGGCGAAACTGACCCCGGCGGCGACCGACAGTCGATACACCGAAGTCGTCGGGCCACCGATTTCGGATACCATGATGAAGATGGTCGATCTGTTGGTGCGCAAGGACGGCACGACCCACGAGGAGTTCGAGGAGTACTGGCTCGAAGAACACTCCTCGCTCGCAAAGGAACTGCCCGGCCTGAAGAAGTACGTCACCTCCGTCTCGAAGGACCCCGAGAAGGCGGGCTACGACGGCGTCCTCGAACTGTACTTCGACTCGACCGCGGATATGAAGGCCGCCTTCGACTCCGAGAAGGGAAAGGAAGTCATGGCGGACGCCGCCGAGTTCATCGACATGGAGCAAGGGCCGACGCTCATCCTCGACGAGACGGTGCAGTTGGACGACCTCGACTAGTCGAACCGACGTAGTTCGGCGAAAGGCACACCCTTTTTCGTGTGGTAGCGACCCCATGGAGACAGCACAGCGTTCGTCGTTCTCGCTCCGCGACGTGCCCGCACTGCTCGTCAGCATCGTCGTCTGCGAACTGGCGGGCATCGTCCCGTCGTTCCTGACCGCAAACGACGTCGCGACGTGGTACACGACGCTCCAGAAACCCGGATTCACGCCGCCGAGTTGGCTGTTCGGCCCCGTCTGGACGACGCTCTACCTGCTGATGGGCGTCGCGCTCTATCTCGTCTGGCGACGCGGAGACAACCGATTCGCACTGGCGATTTTCGCGGTCCAACTCGTCCTGAACGCGGGGTGGACGCTCGTCTTCTTCGGCATGCGCTGGCCCGCGGGTGGCCTCGCGGTCATCCTCGCCCTCCTCGTCGCTATCGTAGCGACGATGGTGTCCTTCGAGAAAATCGACCGACGGGCCGCCCTCCTCCTCGTCCCGTACCTCTGTTGGGTCGGGTTCGCCACCCTGTTGAACTACGAACTCTGGCGGCTGAACTGAGTCGTCACTCGCCGTCGATGTGAAAGACCGAAGAAACCGAGGCTGGATACGGATTCGGATTACTCGTCCTGACAGCAACCGCCGGCCTGCTGGCCGAAGTCGACGGCGAGCGGGTCGGAGACGGCGCGGTTCAGTTCCTCCAATCGCGCCGTGAGTTCGTCCTGCACGTCGAGGTACTCCTTCATGACCGGGAGCGTGTGGAGGTCCTGCTGGGCCTTTTGGACCTTCGCCACGTCGTCTTGGGTCGCCTCACCGGTCTGCCGTGCGAGCATGAACTCCTGTCGGAGCTGTTCGAACTCCTTGATCTGCTCTTGGGCTTCCTCGTCCGCCTCGACGGTCGCCTTCGCCTCTTCGAATCGCTGATACAGCGGCGTCTCGGCGATGGCCTCGCCGAGTTCGGCCGCCAACCGGTCGATGTCTTCCTGCTCCGTGGTCTCCGTGGTCGTATCGACGCTCATGTATCCCGATTCGGGTTGAAGGACTTTAGGCCTGCCGAATCCCGAAACCGACGTGCGTCAGGAAAACCGAGAACGCCGGGGTTAAAAGTTCTCGCCCGCAATGAGGGGATAATGAGCAACGAAAGCGAGTACAGCGAGGGAGACCTCCGAAACACCGGAATGGCTCTCAAACACGACCGGGAGTGGGACTACGAACTCGACCGCATCATCGAAGCGGTCGAGGAGCGCGACGCCGAAAAAGTCGGATTGCAGTTCCCGGAGGGACTCAAACGCCGCGGCCCGCAGGTGGCCGACGACCTGCGCGAACTACTCCCCGACGACGTGACGATTCTCCTCTCCGGCCAACCGTGCTACGGAGCCTGCGATTTGGACACCTACCTGATGAAGCGAACCGACGTGTTCGTCCACTTCGGCCACTCGCCGATGAAGAACACGGACAAGGTCATCTACGTCCCGCTGTTCTCCAACGTGGACGTGTTCCCCATCATGGAACAATCCTTGGAGGAACTCGATGTCGGCGACGTCGGCCTCGTCACCACGGCCCAGCACATGAACCACTTCGAGAAGATGCGCGAATGGTTGGAAGAGCGCGGTTTCGACGTTCACACTCGACGTGGCGACGACCGATTGACCCACGAAGGCCAAGTGCTCGGCTGTAACTACGCCTCTGCGGACATCGACGCCGACCAAGTGCTCTACGTCGGCGGCGGGAAGTTCCACCCGCTCGGCTTGGCGATGGAACACCCCGACAAGACCGTCGTCATCGCCGACCCCGTCAACAACGTCGTCACCGTGGCGGACACGGAAAAGTTCCTCAAACAGCGCTACGGCGCGGTCCACCGCGCGATGGACGCCGAGAAGTGGGGCGTCATCTTCTGCACCAAAATCGGACAGGGTCGCTGGGACGTCGCACAGGACATCCTCGACGGCAACGACGACGCCTACCTCATCACGATGGACGAGGTGACGCCGGATAGATTGAGAAATTTCGACATGGACGCATTCGTCAACACGGGTTGCCCGCGCATCACCACCGACGACGGCCCGCGCTTCCACAAACCCATGCTCACCCCCGGCGAGTACGAAATCGCCGTCGGCAACGAGCCCCTCGACTCGCTCGAATTCGACACCTTCCACGGCACGTGGTGAGGTTCTCTCGATAGTTTTCTGCGGTTTCTCGGCCTTCGTCCTTACTTTTCTCACCGGAACTACGGGAAAGAAACGTTTCCTCTGGCTCTCGTTCACTCCGTTCACGAGACTACGCTCACTGGAACTGCGAGAGAGCAGAGCTCTCTCTGGCTCTGAATCGCTTCTTCGTCGCTCGTCAGAACTCCCGGACAACGTCAGCCATACACCCGTCGCCGGGTTCGTGGTACGAGAAGTGGTCGGGGACGTAATCGACGTTGTGGTCCTCGTAGTTCGCGGGCGGCGTCCCCTCACAACCCTCCTCGCCGACTGCCGAATCGAACTCGCCGGTCGAGTACGCCCAGTTCAGCACGTCGTCGTCGGATTTCCAGAAGTTGTCGAACTCGCTGACGACGTTGGCGATTGCGGGGCCGTACTCGCCGTCCACCGCAACCGAATCGTTGTCCGCGGCCCCGCCGAGCAGGGTGGCGGACGCGACGTAGTCGCGGTAGCCGAGGGAATCGAGCGCTTTGATAGTCGCCGGGACGACCCGTCCGCCGAGCGAGTGGCCGATGAGGCGCACGTCGGCACCGGTTCGGGCGCGGTAGTCGGTGATGAAGTTGGCGAGTTTCGCGCCGTTTCGCTCCGCGATGTCCGTCGCGGGCCACCACTGGTCCACGCGCGTGTCAGAATCGTAGCTGAACCCGATGACTGGATGGGTGTAGCCGTTGTTCCGAAGCGAGGTCTCGACCGTCTCGAAGTGGTCGGGGGCGTCGTCCGGGGCGACCAACCACCCGTGGACCGAGACGACGACTTCCTCGGGGTTCGCGCTTCCGTAACCCGGAATATCGCCGACGGTCCCGTAATCCCACTTCGTGTGGCCGTCGGTCAACTCCTCCTGATACAACCAGTCGATGTCGAAGTGACCGCCCGTCGTCGCCCTCGAACCCAGCGACGCTCCCGGTGAGTCCGGCCAATCCGACCGCCGCCGTGGCGGTTCCTTTCAGCACGCTTCGGCGGCTCATTCGGGTCGTTTCATCGTTTTTATCGGTGTCGCGCGACATGAATCCACAACTCAGTAGATGGATTTAATTCTATTGGAAAGATGATTATAATTCCTCGAATCGGTCGACTCACCGATGTCACCCTTCAGCCTGAGTTCTCGATTCGGTACGTCTGCCCCTCGTATTCGATGACCTGCGGGTCCGATAGATAGATCGCCGTCCGATCTATGTCGAGGGTGACGCGGCGGACGCCGGGTTCGAACGACGCCAGCAGGTTCCGAAGCGGGGATCGGACGACCTGTTCGGGAAGCATTCGCTTCGCGTCCGTCGCCGGGGGTTCGACCCGAGTTGCGACCACGGTCCTCCGCCTCTTGTCACCGACTCGAACGTGCTTCTCGTCGCCGTTCCGTTCGACCACTTCGAGGTCCGGGGTCGGCATCAGTCCGAGCGGGTCGCCCGACAGTTCGAAGCGGGCGGCAACCGCGGTGCCGTTCTCGTAGCTCTGCCCTTGGAACCAGCCGCCGATGCCGAATGCGTAGGTGCCTCCACCGAGGCCCGCGAGCGCGACGTCTTCCGTTCCTTCTACCCCGACAACGGCGGCATCGAGGTCCGTGTTGTCGACGGTCAGGTTCCACGTGTGCGAGTTCCCGGATTCGAGCATCATCGCGGGTTCGGGGACGACTCGCGGTGCGATGTGGAACCACTCGCCGTCCACCCGTTTCCACACCGACCAGTCGTAGTAGTTCGTCGTGTAGGTCACGCCTGTCTCGTTTCGGAGGGTGAACGAGAGGTTCGCTTTCGGCAGGGACGCGCTCGTTTTCGAAGGAACCATCTGCAACGTCGTCCCCTCGTCGGCGTCCACGGAACAGACGACGTGCGAGTCGCCGAACGCTGGACAGTGGTTTTCGCTCGGGATTTCGAGCGTCGGCGAAGCGGGCGTTTCGGTTCCGGTGGCTGTGTTGGCGTTACCGGTCTTCGTGTCGGTCGTCGTCTTCGTTCCGTTCGTCCTGTCCGATGACGGTTCCGACCCGCCCGGCGTCGACTCGGAGAGACACCCGGCGAAGATGGCGGAACCGACACACGCGAGGGCGCGTCGGCGGTTCATGGAGTCGCGTTTTCCCCCTCTCGATAAGTACTTTCAGATGAGTGAAACGGCCATTTGACCATCTGAGATAACTACTGGACATACACAAACCTTTTTGTATTCCTAGTAGGTATTGTGTGATAGCCATGAGCGTAACTCGTCCCTCGACGATCGAAACCGCCATCGAACGCTGCCGACCAACCGACAAGACCCCAGTGACGCTCGATGCGGCCGCGCTTCCGTCCTCGCGCGACGGCCTGCGCGACCTGCAGACCGAACTCGCCGCGAAGGATTTCGTCCCCGCCGGCGTGACGGTCGATGCCTGTTTCGACGTCGACTGCTCGTTCGCCACGCAGGACGAGGCCGACCGCATCCGCGAGTACATCCGAACCGCCGCGTTCCTCGGCGCGGGAACCGTCACCGTCGAGTTCGACACGGTCGAAGACGAGTCGAAAGTACGCCCATCCCTCGCCGCACTCAAGGAGCGCGCTCGCCGCGAAGGCGTCACGCTCGAACTGGACGGCCCGCTGGCGCTGTAACTTCCGCATTCCAAAGCCAAACCCTGCTTCTTACGTCGCCCTGTCGCGTTTCCCCGACCATGGGGAAACGCGCCTTGGAACGACGACTCTCCGCCGTCACCGAGTTCGAGGAGCCGCGGGTCGAGTTGGAACAGTACCCGACACCGGCGGACCTCGCGGCGCACCTCGTCCACCTCGCCGACGTCCACGGAGACGTCGGGGGCAAGACCGTTCTCGACCTCGGAACGGGGACGGGCATGCTCGCCATCGGCGCGGCGACGCGCGCTCCGACACGCGTCGTCGGCCTCGACCGCGATTCGGCGGCGTTACGGCAGGCGACGGAAAACGAGCGCCGAGTCGACCCGGCCCGCTCCATCGACTGGGTTCTCGGCGACGGAACCGACGTACCCCTCTGCCCAGACGACCGCGTGACCGTCCTGATGAATCCCCCGTTCGGCGCACAGCGGGGTAACGAACACGCAGACAGGGCGTTCCTCGAAACGACCGCCGCGCTGGCGGACGTGTCCTACTCGATTCACAACGAGGACAGCATGGCGTTCGTCGAGTCGTTCGCCGCGGACGAGGGCGGCGAGGTGACACACGCGTTCCGCGCGGAGTTACCGCTTTCGCGGCAGTTCGAGTTCCAACGCCGAGCGCGGACGGTTCTCGACGCCGAAGTCTTCAGAATCGAGTGGCGTTAGTTGCCGTACTGCTCCTTCGCGGCGACCTGAACCCGCGTTTCGTTGACCGAGGCGACGATACGACGTTTTTCGCGGGTGAACTGCACGCCGCCGATAGTGACCGTCGAGTTCTTCGTCGGAATCGGAGCGACGCCGACCGTGGAGTTGTTCCGCGAGAGGCGGAGGACGAACTGTCCCGTTCGCGGGACGATGGAGACGTTGTTCCCGGCGAGGACGGGACCCGCGGTGGCCGGTGGCGACGAGAAGGCGTGTTTCCACTGCCCGTCCGGCGGGTGAAGCCACACTTGATACGCCGTTCCGCCGCCGGTGACGGTCCACCCGGTACGGCGTACCGTCACCGCCTTTTGCCACCCGACGCCGCCGACTCTGACCGTCGCACGTCCCGAGTACGCGAGTTGTCCCTTCGATATTTCGCGCGACCATATCTCCCTGCTCGGATTGACGACGATGACGCCGCTGGTGTTCACCTGCGTCGTCTCGCCGCCCACGGACACGTCGACGACGGACACCTTCCGATTCGGCACGTTCTCGGCGTACGTCACCGTGTAATCGCGGACCGAGACGCCGGAGAGCGCGTTCGGACCTCCCTGTTGAACCGTCGTGAGGTTGATGGGAACCGCGACGCCGGCCATGGCGACGACCGGTATCAACAGCAGGACGGAACCCACTTGACGAGCGCTCGGTGAAAACGAACGCTCGTCGGTGGTGCGAACGGCAATCGCAACAAGCGTCGCCAGCGCGAGGACGAACACGACGCCGAGGCCGCGGAAGAGGACGAACTTCTCCAGTCCGCGATACCACCACAGCGCCCACAGGGACGAGGAGACGAGGACGACGAACCCGCCCGCCCACGTCCGAAGGGCGCTCGACCGAACGTCTCGCGTTCGGAGGAGATAGACGCCCGCAACCACACCGAGGAAAAAGCCCAGCGTGTGGCCCTGCACCGCGATGCCGAACCACCACGGGCGCGAGAAGTGCGTCGTCGCTTCCCCGACCGCTTGCGGGCTTTGAAACGCCACATACAGCGTTTGAATCACGTCTTGTACCGAGAGGGCGATGACGGTTCCGAGCGGGTAGCGAACGAGGGCGAACCCGACGAAGGCGAAGAAGACGCCGGAAAATCCGATGACCGGTCCCCACGAGAACAGCCCCGTACAGAGCGCGATGACGACGACGCCTAACGGGAACAGTACGAACGCCCTAATCCACGGGGTCGTCCGCCACGAGGAAAACGAGGTTTCACCCCTGTCGTGAGGGAAGTGGCCGAAGTAGTACTCCGCTAACGGCGCGACGGCGAGCGTGCTGGTCATGTTTCCCAGCAGGTGGTTCGGCCCGACGTGCGAGAACGGACCCGCAATCATGCCGAGCGGGTAGAGATACGACCACGACGCGAACGCCACCGTGACGGGGTTGTACCAGTGGTTCCACCCGTCCTGCACGAACAGGTACACAGCGACGACGCCCGTGACACAGACGAGGGTTCCCCACGGCACGCCGAACAGCAGTCGTTTTCTGAGGGCCGCTCCCCACCGTCCGTGAGGACGGTCCAATCTCCAGACGATGAGTACGGATATCAACAGACCGAGCGACATCCCGAGTCGCATCGGCCACCCGGCGAGCGGCGACACCATGTCGGAAGTGTGTAACCGCGATACCATAAAACGAACACGTCTCGATTTTCCGCCCACTCGCCCTACACGCCCGGAGAAAGGATTAGGTGGGTTCGTGTGAACGAATAGGCATGACAGACACGCCGACGGAGGGCGACACGCGGTCCTTCTCGCGGACGTTTACGACCGAGGATGTCGCGGCATTCGCCGACCTCTCGGGTGACCGAGGGAGCCACCACTTAGAGGAGGAAAACCCCATGGTTCATGGACTGCTGACGGCGACGCTGCCCACGAAAATCGGCGGCGACATGAACTTCATCGCGCGGACGATGACGTTCGAATTCCGCCGACCGGTGTACGTCGGCGAGGAAATTACCTGTGAAACGACGGTCGAAGAAACAGACTCACACCCCGAACGCCACGAGATGGTGGTCTCCTTTTCGTGTACGAACGAGTCGGACGATGTCGTCCTCGCCGGCGACATCGACGGCGTGATTTTCCGCGGGTCGGAGCGTTAGAAATCGGGCAAATCATCGGGCGCTTCGAACTCCGCCTCCCAGTCCACGTACTCCGATTCGAGGACGTCACAGACCACCTGTCCGAGTTCGGTCAGCGACGCGTTGATGGACGAGACGGCGTTCCATGAGTCGATATCGGGGTGGATGTCCTTGACCTTCCAGTCCTCGGGGATGCCCGGTGCGTGGTAACCGACCCGGTCCGCGAAGTCGTCCCAGAAGAAGTCGAACTCCGCGAACAGGTCCAAATCGAGTGCCGTTTCGAACTCGCGCTCTTCCAGTCCGGTGTCCTCGGCCCACTGGTCGAACGATTCCTCCCACGCACCCTCGTGGAGGAATGCCTCTAATTCCTCACGATGATAATCGTTCTCACCGGAAACCGACACGTCGTCGTACTCCTGCACGTCCGCCTCCGGTCGGAGCGTCGGGGGGTCCGGAGCGGATACGTCGAGTCCCATGAACTCGGATAGAACGGGGCCTCGGATAAGCGTTCCTTCGAGTCGACGTCCGGGACGCTGCCCGCGTTAGGCACGGATTTCGATTCGGCGATTCCACCAGAAACGGGAGTTACCGACCACGAAAACCACCATTACGCGAATGGAGGGTGTAGGAGGTTTATTCTCGCCGTTACCGACGATGGCACTGGAATGAGGAGAACAACACGTACACTCGGAGTCGGATTGGTAGTACTGATGGTCACACTTGGCGTCGGATTCGCTGGTATGGGGGCGATGGCCAACGGAGGGACTACGACGGCCGCGGCGAACCACACATCGACCGCGGCAAACGAAACGACCGCGGCGGCGAACGAAACGACCACTGTGATGGACGGGACGACCACCGCAGCAAATGAAACGACCGTTGCTGCAAACGAGACAACTGCGGCGAATCAGACGTCGACTGCAGCAAACGAGACGACCGCGGCAACTGAAACGACGACTGCCGCGGCGAACGGGACGACCACCGCGGTGAACGAGACGGGCAACGCACAGGTTCGCATCGCGCACATGTCGCCCGACGCGCCGCCGGTCGACGTCCTCGTGGACAACGAGACGGCCGTCTCCAACCTGTCGTACGGGAACGTCACCGACTACGCCAGCCTTCCGGCAGGCGAACACGAGGTTTCGATTACGGCCGCGGGCGACCCGAGTACCGTCGTCTTCTCGGGTAACGAGACGTTCGACGCCGATACGAACTACACCGTCGCTGCCACCGGCCTGATTTCGGGGAGCGGCGACACCGCCTTCGAACCGGTCGTCTACGAGGACAACTTCACCGCGCCCGAACAGGGCAACGCTTCGGTGCGACTCGTCCACGTTTCGCCCGACGCGGGACCGGTCGACGTGACGGTTGCGGGCAGCAACACCACCCTGTTCGACAACGTCTCGTTCCGACAGGCGACGGCGTACGAGCAGGTTCCTGCGGGCGACTACACCCTCGAAGTCCGTCCCGCGACCGCGGACGACTCCGGAGAAGTTCTCAAGACGTTCGACGTGTCGCTGAACGACCGCACGGCCTACTCGGCGTTCGCAGCGGGATACGCCAGCCAGAGCAGCGTTCCGGCCGGAAGCCCCGACAGGCCGCTCGACCTCATCCTCGTGACCGACTTCGTGGCGTCGGGTAACGCGACGGGTGCGGCGAACGAAACGACTGCGGCGAACGCGACGTCCACTCCGGCACCGGAAACGACCATGGCCAACGAGACGACTTCGACGGGTGCGACCACCACGTCGATGAACGCGACGGCCACCGCAGCGCCGACTGACACGACGAGTACGTCCGCAAACATGACGAGTACGGAAACGGCTACGACGACGGCGATGAACGAGACGATGGCGAATCAGACCACCACCACCAACAAATAGTCCGACAACCGACCTTTCGAACGACGATTTTTCTCGCGCTCAGTCGATTCGGTCCACCACGTCTTGGAGCTGTTCGATACGCTCCTCACGGGCCGAGTCGCGGAGAGCCTGCTGGTTTTCGTCCGGGCAGTCGAGGTCCGGGACGGGCGTCGGCTTGCCGCTCTCGTCCAACGCGACGAAGGTGAAAAACGAGGTGGTCGTCTCGCGTTGGTCTCCCTTCTTCGGGTCTTCAGCGCGAACGTTCACCTTCACGTCGACGCTCGTGCGCCCGGTTTCGAAGACGAACGCCTCCACGACCGCGACCTCTCCCCTGTCGATCGGCGAGATGAAATCCACGTGGTCCATCGACGCGGTGACACACTGATTGCCACAGAACCGCATCGCCGCGACGGCCCCACAGATGTCCATCCAGTGGAGAACGACGCCCCCGAGCGCCCTGTCGAGGTTGTTCGTGTCGTTCGGGAGGAGCAGTTCGGTCATCTCGGTGTACGAATCCATCAACGTCGCCGTCTCTGCCATGTTCGTCCCTTCTCGGACGGTATATTTAGTTCGTCGCGGTTCGCGCGCCAGAGTTATCGTCGTTCCTGACCGCTAGTGTCATATGAGCGAGGAGCGGGCGGAACAGGGGAGCCGACTACTGGCCACCGAAAAGGTCGTCTCCGCCATCGGGGACGGAACCTATCAACTCGACCCCGACGGTCGCTTCGTCGCGGTCAACGAGGCCATCGTCGAGGGGACCGGATACGACCGCGAGGAACTGCTCGGCGCACACGCCTCGCTCATCATCGATGACCTCGACATGGAGCGAATCGGTACCGAAATAGAGGACTTACTGAAGAACGACCCGGACGGAATTCGAGCGATGGAGGTCCTCGTGCGAAGCAAGACCGGGGAACGAATCCCGTGCGAGCTCCGATTTTCGGTGGTGCGGGCGGAGGGACGATTCGACGGAACGGTCGGCGTCGCCCGCGACATCACGGGGGAAAGGGAACGGGACGCGGCGTTACGAGCACAACGCGACGAACTCGAACAGCTGCGTCACATCAACGCCGTCGTTCGGAGTATCGACCGTGCGGTCGTTCGCGCAAATACGACGGAAGGGATAGAACAGGCCGTCTGCAACCGACTCGCCGATGCCGACCCGTATCGATTCGCTCTCTTGGCCCGTTTCGACCGGGAGTTGAACACGTTGACCATCGAAACGCGGGCAGGCATCGACGAGGAACACACGAGGGAGTTGGAGTCGGTGGACTTCGACATCTCCGCAGGACCGGGCATGGACGCGATCCACAATCGGACGGTGGAGGTCGTCCAAGACGCAGAGCGCGACGATGACGACTGGGGGATTCAGACGAACGACTCCGGTCGCTGGTCGATGGCGTTCGTTCCGCTCCGGTACAACGACGCTACCTATGGGGTTCTCGGGGTTTACGCCGACCGCGCGTTCGCGTTCGAGGGACCGGAGCGTGAGGTGTTGGACGAACTCGGAGAGATGGTCGGATACGCGCTGTCGGCGGTCAAGACCCGGCAAGCGCTCGTTTCGGAGCGAACCATCGAACTGACGTTCCAGTTCGCGGACGAGGACTACCTGTTCACGGCGCTAACCGAGGAAGTCGGCTGTACGGCCCGGTTCGAGGACGCGATACTCCATCCCGATGGGTCGTTTCTGCTATACGTCTCGACGCGGGGAAGCGACCCCGAGCGCGTTCTCGAATTCTGCCGGGAGTTCGACGGCGTCTCACATCTCCGTGCCGTCAGCAAGCGGGACGACGAGTGTCTGCTCGAAATCCGCTACAGCGAACCGATGGCGTTTTCGACGCTCTCGAACCACGGCGGTATCGTCCGCTCTGCGGTAGCAGACGACGGGGTTTCCCGAGTCACCATCGACATGCCGGAAACGGGAAACGTTCGCGAAGTCGTCAACGCCATGGTCGGTGTGTTCGAGGATGCGGAACTCGTCTCCCGGCAGACCATCGAACGACCGACCGAAACGCGCTCTCGATTCCGCGATACGCTCGATGACCGACTCACCGAGCGCCAACGAACCGTCCTCACGACGGCGTATCGTGCTGGGTACTACGACTGGCCGCGTGGCAGTACGGGTGAAGAACTCGCCGAATCGCTCGACATCGCTCCGCCGACGCTCCACAAACACCTCCGTCTCGCGGAGCGAAAGGTCCTCAGTGCCATCTTCGACGAAACCGATCGGGACTAATCCTTTAGCCTTCCCACTCAATGCGTTTCGGTGGCTGATTTCCGGTATGACGATCGAGACACTCCCGGAAGACGGTTCCCGATGGGACGATACCGCGTCACCCTCCTTGAACGCTATGTTCAAGGCGTTCTCGGAACCGATTCGTCGAGAAGCGGTAGTCGTCCTCCGGAAAGAGGGGACCCCCCTCTCGGTGGCGAATCTCGCCGAACGACTCGACGGCGAAACCGACCAGCTGCAAATCGCGCTCGTTCACGTCCACCTCCCGATGCTCGTCGACACGGGCCTCGTGGAGTGGAACGCCGAACGCGATTCGGTCGAATTCGGTGATTTCCCCGACAGATCCGAGGGATTGTTCGATGTCGTCGAAGCGTCGGTTCGATAGAACGTTCCGTTCCCGGCCCTATTTAAAGACTCAACTGTTGAACGCACAACCGCATGTGAGTTCGCACCGAAGCACCGGTAAATGAGTGACCCCGTCGTACAGAGAACCTCCGAACCGGTCGCCTCGGCACAGTACTCGTGGGGTGGCGAGATGACGCTCGTTCAAACCATCATCGAGACGCTCTCGTCCGCGAGCGGTCAGGCTCCCGAAGAACTCCCTCCGCTCCATCACGTCGTGGACGTCGATGCCCTCGAATCCATCTTCGGTCCCCGATGCGACGGGCAACTCCGTTCCGTCACCGGAGAAGTCTCGTTTCACTATCAGAAGCACGAAGTCGTCGTCAAGAGCCACGGCCGCGTTCTCGTCCACCGGGCCGATTAGTTCAATTCCACGCCGAACGGGTAGAAAAATTGCCTTGTCATCGATACTGGTAAAAATGGAGGGAGAGTAACGACACTGATGACCGACCAGCACCCGCCGTCATCCGGTGGCGGCGAGGGAGACGTACGAGTCGTGGGAACGGCCCACGTCTCGGAAACGAGCGTCGAGCGAGTCGAAGAAGCCATCGAGGAGGACGTACCCGAAATCGTCGCCGTCGAACTCGACGAGGGACGCTTCCGGCAGATGCAAGGGGAAGTGGCCGACGACCTCGACCCGTCCGACCTCCTTCACGGCAACACCGTCTTTCAGTTTTTGGCGTATTGGATGCTGTCGTACGTGCAAGCACGCATGGGCGAGGAGTTCGATATCCAACCCGGTGCGGACATGAAAGCCGCCATCGACGCCGCGGAACGACACGGGAGCGGCGTCGCCCTGGTTGACCGCGACATCCAGATGACGATTCAGCGATTCTGGGCGCGAATGAGCCTCCGCGAGAAGTTACGGATGGTGGGCAGTCTCGCCCTCGGCGTGACCGACCCACTCACGATAGGTCTCCTCTTCGGTGCCCTCTTTGGCGTCTTCTTCGCCATGATATTCGGCATCTTCCTCGCGCCGCTTCTCGGATTGAACGCGACGCTCACCCTCGGGGCGGGTGCCGGAGCCTTCCAACTCGTCGGGGGCCTCGCGGGCGGTACCTTCGCCGGACTCGTCCTCGGTAGCCTCGTGCTTTCGGGCGGCCTGACGAGGCGTATCGACGTCGCCCTCGGCGGCGGTCTGGTACTCGGAATCGTCGCCGGTCTCGCGGCCGGTACGGGCGCCATCGGCGTCGTGGACGCGGGGACGCTCGCCGGAATCGGTGAAGTCGTGTTCCGAATCCTCACCTCGCTCGTCATCGGCGTCGGCGTCGGCATGGTTCTCGGCGTCCTCGGCGGGTTCTTCCTCGGAAGCGGAACGGTAGAGGAGGAAGAACTGGACGAGGAGTTCGACATCGAGGACCTCACCGACGGCGACGTAATCACGGCGATGATGGAGGAGTTCCGGCGCTTTTCCCCCGGCGGCGCGGAGGCGCTCATCGACGAGCGTGACGCGTTCATCGCACACAAACTCGTCTCGCTTCGGGAAGCGGGCCACAGCGTCATCGCCGTCGTCGGCGCGGGCCACCGCGCGGGTATCGAGGGATATCTCGAAAACCCGAGCACACTGCCGCCGATGGAGTCGCTGGTCGGCACCGAGACGGGGAACCGATTCTCGTTTTTCAAACTGTTCGGCTACTTCATCACGGTGGCATTCTTCGCCTTCTTCATCCTGCTGGCGATGGCGGGCGTCCGAAACACGTTCCTCATTCAGGTGTTCGCGGCGTGGTTCCTGTTCAACGGCATCTTCGCCTTCGGACTGGCGAAACTCGCCGGAGCACACTGGATAAGCGCCATCGTCGGCGGCGCTATCGCGTGGCTGACGAGCATCAACCCGCTGCTCGCACCCGGTTGGTTCGCCGGCTACATGGAACTCAAGTACACGCAGGTCAACATCGGCGACATCGCCAAACTCAACGACATCATGAGCGACGAGGAACTCCCCCTCGCCGACATCATGTCTCGAATGCTCGACGTGCCGCTGTTCCGACTCATCGCCGTCGTCGCCATGACGAACATCGGGAGCATGATAGCGACGTTCCTGTTCCCCTTCGTCGTCCTGCCGTTCCTCGGCCCACAGGTCGGCGGCGTCGGTGAAATCACGCGGCTGATGGTCGAGGGCGCACACAACAGCGCCGACGTCATCTGGGGTGCGCTGACGTGAACATACGGTTCAGCACGCGCGAACTCCGTGACCTGCTGGTCGCGTGGGCCGCACTCGGCCTCGCCTTCACGCTCTTTCTCCAACCGGGGTTCGGACAGTCGCTCCTCCAACCCGGCAGGGGTTTTTCGTCCGCGACGTTCGTCGGAGCACTAATCGTCTCGCTGTTCACGGCGGGTATCGGGTTTCTCCTCCACGAGTTGGCCCACAAGGTGGTGGCGATTCGCTTCGGTCAACTCGCCGAGTTCCGCGCCGACTACGGGATGTTGCTGTTGGCCATCGTCGGCGGACTCGCCGGGTTCCTCTTCGCGGCACCCGGCGCGGTGTATCACCGCGGGATGATAACGGAGCGGGAAAACGGCCTCATCGCGCTCGCCGGACCCATGACGAACGTCGTGCTCGGCGTTCTGTTCTTCCCGCTCATCTTCGTCGGGCCGTCCATCGTCACGGAAATCGGCTACCGCGGCGCACAGATAAACTTCCTCCTCGCCGGATTCAACATGCTCCCGTGGGGACCGCTGGACGGCAAGAAGGTCCAACAGTGGAGTACGACCGTGTTCCTCGCCACGCTCGTCCCGTGCGTGCTACTTGCGCTGTACGCGCTGTTGGTGCTGTAGCCGAACGGGACAACGGCAAACCTTTACTCACCCGGAACACGCGTTTCACCATGACCGAGGAAGAGGAACTGACGTATTCCGACGCGGGGGTAGACATCGACGCGAGCGAAGCGGCGACGGCGGCCCTCGTCGGCGCCGTTTCGGACATCGACAACACGACCGACTACGCCGGACTGCTCGACATCGGTGACCGGTATCTCGCGCTAGCGACGGACGGGGTGGGGACGAAACTGCTCGTCGCGGAGGCCCTCGGCGACTACTCGACGGTGGGCATCGACTGCATCGCCATGAACGCGAACGACCTCGTGGCGAGCGGCGTCGAACCCGTCGCCTTCGTGGACTACCTCGCCGTGGACGAACCCACCGAGGAGTTCTCCGAACAGGTCGGCGAGGGACTCGCGGCGGGTGCGGAAGAAGCGGGCGTCGCCCTCGTCGGCGGCGAAACGGCCGTCATGCCGGAAGTCATATCGGGGTTAGACCTCGCGGGTGCCTGCGCCGGACTCGCGCCGAAGGACGCCATCTTCCCCGGCGAGGCCCAGGTGGGCGACGTTCTCGTCGGCTTCGAATCGAACGGGATTCACTCGAACGGCCTCACGTTGGCCCGCAAGGCCGCGACGAAGGACCACGACTACGGCGACGAGTTTCCGAACGGCGAGGGAACCGTCGGCGAAGCGCTCCTCGAACCGACGCGCCTCTACACCTACCTGCTTCCCGCACTCCGCGAGCGGGACGTTCACGCCGCGGCGCACGTGACGGGCGGCGGATGGACGAACCTCCTGCGGATGGGCGACCACCGTTACGAAATCGACGACCCGTTCCCCGCACAACCGGTGTTCGACTTCGTGCAGGACTGCGGCAACGTCTCCGACGAGGAGATGCACCGCACGTTCAACATGGGAACCGGGTTCGTCGTCGCGCTCCCCGAGGACGACGCCGAGACGCTCGCCGAGGAGACGGACGGGCGGGTCATCGGCATCGTCGAAGCGGGCGAGAGCGTGGAGATTCGCGGATTGACACTGAACTGACGTCCGAACGGTTTCTTCGAGCGGAAATCGAACGGGACGGACGACCCCGCGTGAATCTGTCGAGTCGTCCCCTCACGGCGTGAAACCTCCCCTCTCCGAGCGGTGTTTTCAGAATATTTATTTAAGAATGGAGTGGTGTTCGTATCATGTTCGGCCTGACCCGTCGTGCCCTGCTCGGCTCCGTCGGTATATTCGCCGCTTCGGGGTGTGTGATAGACTCCGGGATACAGTCGTTCGACTCGGACCACACCGTCTGGCTCGAAAACGGGTACGACGAGGAGCGGACGGTTCACGTCTGGGTCGTGCGGAAGGAGGCGGACGAAACCGTCTTCGCCATCACTCGGCCGGTCGGACCGGGAGATACGGCTGCACTGTATAACCTCGAACGGTCGGGGTCGACCGACGTGGAGACGTTCCGCATCTGTGCCCAACTCCTCGACGCCAGTTCGAGCAACACGGGGTACAAACAGTGTTCGACGGTCGAGACGAACCAGTGCTACGGGAATCTCCACATACAGATACAGAAAGACGGGTCGCTCGGCATCACCTACGCTATCTGTTGAGTCCACCTACCAAAACTTCTCTCACAACTCCTTCACGTACAGGTACCCGGACGTATCGATTCGCTCGTCGTAGAACTGCTCGTCGCGCCGGTAGCCCGCCGATTCGTAGAACTCGACGGCGCGTTCGTTCTCGGTCATGACGCCGAGTTGGATTCGCTCGCCGCCGCGTCGTTCGACGGTTCGTTCGACGTGAGAAAGCAGTCGTCCGCCGATTCCCTCGCGCCATCGACCGGGGAGGACGTAGATTCGACCCAAATCGAACGTCGTGGACCCTTCGACGGGATTCGCGCCGACGAACCCCACGACCCCGGTGTCGTCGACGGCGACGTCGAGAATGGACTCCTCGATTTCGATGAGCGAGCGAAACGTCTCGGCGTCGTAGTACTGTTCGAGGAAATCGTTCGTCGTCTCCGTGCCGATAATGGGAGCGTGAGCCGAGTGCCACGCCCGCTCCGCGACGTGCCGTATCTCCTCCGTGTCGTCCGGTCGCGCCGGACGAATCTCGATTCCCATGAGCGGATGTCAACGACACGCGTGAAAAAGATGTCGTGAGGTTGCTACTTCGGGCGGTCAGTTCGTCCGAACGACCCGTCGGTCCTCGGAGCGAACCGTCTCGTATCCGGCGAGTACGGCGAACAGCGCGGTGAGGAGTACGAGCGCGACGAGGGACGGGACGACGACCGCAACTGGGATCAGCAGGACCGAGACGGTTGCCACGACGGCTCGGGCGACGCTGATGGTGCCGTGGTCGCGGAACCGGTAGGCGTTGTGGCCACTGAGGTAGAGCGTTCCACCGCCACACAGTGCGACGGCGGAAATTACGTCGAGCGGCGTTCCGACGTGCGCTACCGTCTGTTCGATGCCGAGCGCGACGAAGATTATGCCGCCGATGACGAGCAAGTGGATGTAACTGTAGGAGTCGCGGGCCAACACCGACCGCTCGCGGTCGGACGCCCGGACGAATCGTCGTTCGGCGGCGAGCGTGACGTAATCGAAGTAGAGCCACCACAGCGTCGAGATGAGGACGAATCCGGCGAGGACGGCGAGGAGGAGGCGGTTCGTGAGGGGGAGTCCGGCCATACCGACGCCGATGGCGACGATGGACTCCCCGAGGGCGATGATGACGATAAGCCGGTGGCGCTCGACGAAGTGGCTCGCCTGTACGTGAAAGCCCTCGACGCCACGAACCCGCGCGACGCCGTAATCCAGCGCGATTGCGGCGAGCCAAAGCACGCTCTGAAGCGTCTCGCCCACGAACCCGGAGACGACGAGGAGAAGCGGCGCACCGAGAAAGCCCGGTGCGAGGCGGAGTACCGCGTCCCGCGTTTCCGGCGGCGTGGCGAGTCCGTAGAGGACGACGTGCAACCCACGAACGACGAAGTACGCGGCGGCGAAGGTGACCGCATCGGCGGTGAATGCCCGCGGAATCGTCAGTGCGACCACCAACATGGCCGCCATCGCTGATAGGACGACCGAGCGCTGGAAGAGGTTTTCCTCGGCGGAAATGGCGTTCGTCAGCCACGAGTATCCGACCCACGCCCACCACACCACCGCGAGCAGTGCGATGCCACGCACGACCCCCGCCCACGTCAGATTCGTGGTGAGAAAGCGCGTAATTTGGGTGATGGCGAACACGAACACGAGGTCGAAAAACAGCTCTAAGGGAGTCACTTCCGCCTCCTCCTCGCCCGTGCCCATGGGGAACGAATCGGTCACGCTCATTCGAACTCGCGACGTCTCGGCTTGCTGTCCGGCATATCGGTTGCTGTTCGGGAAGACATTGTCGTCCTCGCTCATCAATGAACTGGTGAAAAAGTCCGGGCCGACACCCCGAATCGGTTACGACAGCCGAGCCGCGATGTCCGCTTCGGTGACGATACCGATGGTTTCGCCCTCCTCCGTTACCATCACGGCCTTGTAGTGGTCGAGGAGGTTGCTGATCTCGTTGAGCGTCGCCGACTTCGAGACGGTCGGGAAACTCTCGTCCATGAACTCGCGAACCGCCTCGTCACGGGCGTCTTCGCTGACGTGAACGAGGTCGCCCTCGCTTATCGAGCCGACGGGGACACCCTGTTTGATGACCGGCAGTTGGGAGTAGCCCGCGTCCTGCATCTTCTGTACCGCTTCGCTCACGGTGTCGGTGGGTGCGACGTTGACGACGGACTCGTGCAGCAGGTCACCCGCACGCACGATGTCGCCTTCCGATTCCTCCAACGCGTTCACGATTCGCCGGAGCGTCGAAAGCCGCGGGTCCACGTCGTCACCCTCGATTCGAGCGATGAGCGGCTGAGAGACGCCCGCCCGCTCCGCCAGTTCGCTCTGTGTGAGTCCCAAGTCGGTTCGGTGTTCCCGAAGGTCTTGGGGTGTCGGGAGTTCCATGCGTAGAAATTACCAACGGTTATGGTATAAATGGTTCGGACCGTTCAGGCGTCGCCGAAGTCGATCTCCTCTTCCTCGCCGAATTCGATGGTTTCGACGATCGAGAGCGGCACGTCACGGAGCGCGCCGCCGACTTCGCTCTTCGCGATACGTTGGGCGTGCTCCTCGTTCTCGGCGTTGAACACTTTCATTTCGAGAACGAGGCCGACGAGTGCGGTGTGGGCCGCGATGAACGCCGAGTCGAACGGTTCGCCGCAGGCCGGACACCCCGTCGCGCCCACTTCGACTTCGACGTAGTCCATGTTCTTCTGATTTAGCCGTTTTCCGGCTTCGCTGACCGCAACGCCTATCGCATCGTCGATATCGCCGACGTCGCGTACCAACCATGCCGCCTCCATCGCAACGAGGTAATTGCTCATACTCGACCCAGACGCCGGAGGGTTTCGTGTCTTTTGGTTTGCGGGCCGGAAATCGGAGTTCGGCTGCTTTCAGGCGACCGATATGTTTCGCGCCATCTCCACGCACGCCAGTTCGATGCCGCCGGTCACTTCGTGTATCACCGTGGAAACCCGCTCGTATCCGTGTGCCTCGTAGAAGGGGACCGCGTTCAGGGAGGCGCGGAGCGTTACCGAGTCGACTCCCGCTTTTCTCCCGCGTGATTCGAGATGCGAAAGCAGTTCCGACCCGACTCGATTCCGGGCGTGGTCGGGATGGACGTACACCGCCGAGACCACACCGGTTTCCAGTTCGATGCGGCCGAATCCCGCGAGCTCGCCGCTCACCTCGGCCACGAGGAGGGATTCCGATTCGTTCCGTATCGACTCTATATAGGGGGCGCTCCCGAGCGGTTGTGCCGCCCAGCGTTCGACCTGCTCCTCGTGGTAGCGCTCCGTGCCGAACGCGCGGATGGCCGCACCCCGAAGGTCGAGGATTTGCTCGGCGTCGGCCTCCGTCGCACGACGAATCGAGGGCATGGAGTTCGAGACGACGGAGGGAACCCTAACCGTATCGGCGGGGTCGACGGCCGTCGCCATCTATGACGGAACTACGAGATGCCGATGATGGCGTAGATGAACAGGAACCCGAAGTACAGCAGGACGAGGATTCCGAGCGCCTTCAGACGGAAGTGTTTCAGTTCTCCCGTCTCCTCTTCGTACGTCTCGTAGAAGGCTGCAACCTCGTCCTCGGGGAGTTCGTCGCCGTGTTTCAACCCGCGGTGGAGTACGAGGTGCTCCTCCTCGCGGAACGGGTCGCCGCAGTAGGCACACACGTGGGGCGATTCGCCGGACGGAACGCTGTAGTCTGTCGTGGTCATGGTGGTGTGAGTACCGGTTGTGAAACTATCCACATGCTCGTCATCGTGTACAGAATCATCACCGCGACGAGCGGGTACTGGCTCCGTATCGCTTGCATTCGACTCGGAAACACGTCGTACGCCGTTGCGTGGGCCACCCAAACCGCGAGGAGGTGGCCGAGCAGGACGAACGCCATGTTGAGACCGCCGAACCACGCCGGCAGGACGAGAAACATCGCCTGCGGCGGGTCGAGCGGACTCGACAGCACTCCCAACAGGGTCGGAGACAGCGAGAGGAAGTAGCTCACGTAGTGTGCGAGGTGGTAGCCGACCGCGATAGGCAACAGCGACGGCGCGAAGCGCCGGGCGATTGCTGACGGGGTGAGATACGTGTCCGCGGTGTCGCGGGAGAGCCGCGTCGCCACCCAGTACGCGCCGAGGAACAGGCCATAGCCGCCGAGGAGTGCCGTGAGGTACGCGAGGTTCATCGGAACGCCGGCGTCGGCGACGGGTCGGGCGATATCGGACCAGAGCGGCGTGGAGACGAAGCCGTCGTAGGTCGTCACCCAGAGGATGGCGATGACGAACCCGACTTCGTCGAATCCCGTGACGAGTTTCGTCTCGGTCAGGCGTGCGCCCGGCAGTTGAAACTCGAAGCCCGACTCGGTCCGTCGGAACGGGGCGACCCGGCCGTAATACCGAAACACGCGAGCGATGGGGTCCACCGTCCCGAACCAGCGTTCCGTGCCGTAGAGCAGGATACCCCCGAGCGTGACGACGGTGTAGAGGGCGATAACGTCCGCCAGCATGTCGGGTTTGTCCGCGAGCGGGCTGATGACTTCGAGCCAAACGAGCGCGAGGAGGCCGACGACGCTCGGCCACGCTCCCAGCCGCTCGGGATAGTTCGCATCACGGGAGGGAAGGAGGTTGCCGACCGTTCGCCACGGGTTGAAGGCGGGCCACGTGTTGCCGACGACGTACACCGATATCGTGTACGCCGCCCACCAACCGACCCAGACGGCGAGGATGGCGAGGTTTTCACGGGGCGTTTGCGGACCGAACCATCCGGCCGCGACGATGGCGAGGAGGGCGAGGACGCCGATGACCTTCGTCACGAGCATGGCCCCGTCGGCCGACCGTGACGTGAACCGTTGCCACTGGTGTATCGTTCGGATGAACGACCGGTCGGTAATGAAACTTGCGAGCAGGAACGACGCGCTCACGACGCCGCCGCCCGTGAGGATGAACAACCAGAGCGGGACCGAGAGGGATTTCGACCCTCCCTGCAAGCTCGCACCGTGTGCCAGTGCGTGGCCGGAAACGGCGATGAGGAGCCACAACACGGCCACTAAGCGGGTCGAAAACCGAATCGGAGTTCGACGGTGCATCGGTGGAAGTTGGGGCGTCCGCCGATAATACTTTGCGAAAGCGAACGACGAGCGTCAGAGAGTGAAAAATAAAACGAAACGCGACTGGAGTCGATATCAGTGATTCGGCTCTTCGGTCGGTGCTTCCATCCCGTCTATTTTCAGGATGAGGATGTTCCGGGTGTCGTCCTTGCCGTCTACCGTTCCCTCGACGACGAGTTTCGAGAGTGGCGTCGGACCGACTTTCACCGAGTCGCCTTCGTGGAAGTCACGGACGGACCCTCGGAGGTGAATCTCGGCGCGGCAGAGTTCGGGGTGGTGGACGCTCGTGAGGTCGATTTCCTCGATGTTGCTCTGTTCGACCGGCTCCCCGTTGTGTTCGAGGGGAACTTCGGCGGCAGTGTCCAAGTTCTGGATATCGAGCGCTTCGAACGCCGTCGCGGTCGGTTTGTACCCGCCTTTCGGGCCGGGGACACCTTCCACGAGCTGGAGCGCTTTGAGGCTCTGCATCTGGTTTCGGATCGTTCCGGGGTTGCGGTCAACCTCTTCGGCGATGTCCTCGCCCTTGACTGCGTCCTCGGTCTCACGGTGCAAGTTTACCAATGCCGTCAGTATCGTCTCCTGACTAGGCGTCAACTCAATGCTAGACATTGGATGAATCTTGGTAATTGATTTCCTTAAATCCGCCGAATATCCCAGGAGAATCGCGGTACCTTGCCCGTCGAGACTCCTCGGTTAAATAGGATTTCATCCGGACGAAAGGGAGCGTTTGAAACCCCCTCGACCCGTCCGTTCGATCATGACGAAACCCGTCCAGATAATCGGGGCCCCCGTGGACTACGGCGCGAACCGACGTGGCGTGGACATGGGGCCATCCGCGATTCGCTACGCCGGACTGGCCGAGGAACTCGCCAATTCGGACGTAACCGCTATCGACACCGGCGACCTGACCGTCCCGCGCGCGGAGGAGCGCGACCCGGAAACCGAAGAGCCGAGGGACGGCAAGGCCAAATTCCTCCGCGAGACGGCCGACGTGTGTTCCCGCCTCGCCGACACGGTGGCGGGTGCCATCGACGACGACGCCTTCCCGCTCGTCCTCGGCGGCGACCACTCCATCGCAATGGGGACGCTCGGCGGTGCGGCCCGCGACGCCGAAATCGGGGCCATCTGGTTCGACGCACACAGCGACTTCAACACCCCGAAGACCTCGCCGAGCGGTAACGTCCACGGGATGCCGCTCGCGGGCGCGCTCGGTATCGACGACTTCGCGGACACCGACTGGGCGAACGCCCCCGGTTTGCGCGCCGAAAACGTCGTCCTCGTCGGCCTTCGGAGCGTGGACGACTCCGAAGTCGACGCCATTCGCGAGAGCGGCGTCACGACCTATACCATGTCCGACATCGACGAACACGGCATCACGGAAATCGTGGAGGAGGCCCTCGACATCGCCACCGACGGCGTGGACAGCATCCACGTCAGCTTCGACTTGGACTGGCTCGACCCCAAGGAAGCGCCCGGCGTCGGGACGCCCGTTCGTGGCGGCGTCAGCTATCGTGAGGCCCACTCCGCCCTCGAAACCGTCGCCACGCGCGACAGGGAGGAAGGCATCCTCCGGTCGCTCGAATTCGTGGAAGTGAACCCTATTTTGGACGAACACAACGAAACGGCCGCGCTCGCCACCGAACTCGCGGCGAGCGCGCTGGGGAAACGTATCCTCTAGAACCACCTTTTTATTGCGAGGGTCGCGGAGCGACCCTCGATAAAAATCTGGACCAAAAGCACTCCTCGCTCATTTCGATGGCCGACGCGCGGCGCGCGTCGGCCATCTCCATTCAGTCGTCGGCCCGGAAAATCTCCGATTTTCCGGAAGGGTGACTAGCGACTGGTGGTTGTGTCAATTTCGTCGCTTCGGTAGGTGTCCAAATTCCGATTTCGGCGAGCGCGAGAATTCCGCTGATTCGATGGTAGTGTCGACGAGCAAGCCGAACGATAAAAGAGAGAGTGAACGCGTGAAAATCGCGCCGTAACCGCTATTCGTCGGCGACCGGCGCCGATTCTTCGTCCGCCGTTTCGGCGTCGTCCGGCATCGCCTCCGCCGCTTCGGCGGGAATCACGTCCACGCTCGCCACGCGGTCGTCCTCGTTCACGTCCATCACGGTGACGCCCATCGTGTTCCGGCCGACTTCGGAGATGTCCGCCGCCCGGATTCGCATGATTTGGCCCCGCTCGCTCATCATGACGAGGTGGTCGTCGTCGATGACGGTCTTCACTTCGGTGACTGGGCCGTTCCGGTCGCCCGTCTTGATGTCGATGAGGCCCTTTCCGTTGCGAGATTGGGCACGATACTCCGTGAGTTTTGTCCGTTTTCCGTACCCGCGCCGGGTGACGGTGAGGAGGTCATCGACGTCGCCGTTCGCGGCGACCATCCCGACGACTTCGTCGTCGTCGTCCAGTCGGATACCGTGAACGCCACGGGCGTTGCGGCCCATCTCGCGGGCCTCGGTTTCGTCGAAGCGAATGGTCATCCCCTTTTTCGTGGAGATGAGGAGGTCCTTCGTACCGTCCGTCACCTTCACGTCTACGAGTTTGTCGCCGTCTTCGAGTCGCGCGGCGATGATGCCGGTCGAGAGAATGTTCTCGAAGTCCTTCGCGGCGGTTCGCTTGACGTAGCCTTGCTGGGTGACCATGCTCAGCGACTCGTCCTCCTCGAACTCGTCCGTCGTGATGACGGCGGTGATGTCCTCGTCCCGCTCCAAATCGAGGATGTTGACCGCGGATTTGCCGCGTGCCGTACGCGACATCTCGGGTATCTCGTAGGTCTTCAGGCGGTAGACCTGTCCGTGGTTCGTAAAGCAGAGGAGGTAATCGTGGGTGTTCGCGCGGAACACCTTCGAAATCTTGTCGTCCTCTTTCACGTCCGCGCCGATGATACCCTTGCCACCGCGACCCTGTGCGTCGAACCGGTCGATGGGCATGCGCTTGACGTAGTCCTGCTCGGTGACGACGACGAACACGTCCTCCTCGGCGATGAGGTCCTCGCGGGTGACCTCCGACGTGTCCTCCACGATTTTCGTCCGACGGTCGTCGGCGTACTTCTCCTTCATTTCGAGGAGTTCCTCCTCGATGACGCCGAGGAGTTCCGACTCGTCGCCGAGGATGGTTTCGAGGCGCTCGATGCGCGCCGTCACGTCCTCGTACTCGGACTCTATCTCCTCGGATTCGAGGGAGGTGAGGCTTCCGAGTTGCATCCGAACGATGTGTTCGGCCTGCTTCTCCGAGAAATCGAACGTCTCCTGCAACCCGCTTCGTGCGCCGTCCCGGTCGTCCGCGTTGCGGATGAGTTCGACCACGTCGTCGATTTCCCCGAGCGCACGCAGTCGGCCTTCGAGGATGTGTGCCCGTTCTTCCGCCTCGTCGAGTTCGAACTCGCTGCGCCGCCTGACGACGTCGCGGCGGTGGTCCAAGTAGTGCTGAAGCAGTTCCTTCAGCGTCAGGACTTTCGGTTGGCCGTTGACCAGCGCCAGTGAGATTATGCTGAAGGTTCGCTCGAGGCGATGGTTCAGCAGTTGGTTCTCGACGACCTCCGGAATCGCGTTCTGCTTGAGTTCCACCACGACGCGGATGCCGTCGCGGTCGGACTCGTCACGGAGGTCGCGGATGCCGTCGATGGTGCCGTCGTTGACGTGGTCGGCGATTCGTTGGATGAGTCGCGCCTTGTTCGTCTGGAACGGCAGTTCCGTGATGACGATTCGGTCGTCCTGCACTTCGTATTCGGCGCGGACGCGGAGGCGTCCCCGTCCGGTTTTGTACGCCTGATGGATGGCGTTCCGCCCGACGATGTTCGCGCCGGTCGGGAAGTCCGGTCCCTTGACGTGCTCCATCAGGTCCTCTATCGTCGCGTCCGGGTTGTCGATGAGTTCGACCGTCGCGTCGATGACTTCACCTAAATTGTGCGGCGGGATGTTCGTGGACATCCCGACGGCGATTCCTGACGACCCGTTGATTAGGAGGTTCGGGACCGCCGAAGGGAGGACTTCCGGTTCCTCCAATCGCCCGTCGTAGTTGGGCTTGAAGTCCACCGTGTCCATCTCGATGTCGGCGAGCATCTCCTCGGACAGCGAGTCCATCCGAGCCTCGGTGTACCGCATCGCCGCCGGCGGGTCGCCGTCCACGCTGCCGAAGTTCCCCTGTCCGTCGATGAGGGGATAACGCATGGAGAACGTCTGTGCCATCCGGGCGAGGGCGTCGTAAATCGACTGGTCGCCGTGCGGGTGGAAGTCGCCCATCGTGTCCCCGACGATGTTCGAGGATTTGCGGTGACTCGCGTTGCTGGTCACGCCCGACCGATGCATCGCGTAGAGGATGCGCTTGTGGACGGGTTTCAACCCGTCGCGCACGTCCGGGAGGGCTCGGCCCGCGATGACGGACATCGCGTAGTCGATGTAGCTCTGTTCCATCTCGTCCTCGACGCGGACGTTCCGTACCTTCTCCGCTACCTCGTCCGGGAGGTCCGGATTGTCTGGTGTGTCTGAACTCATATATCGACCCACTCCGCTTCGGTGGCGTGGTCCTGAATGAACTGCTTTCGCGGCCCGACGGCGTCACCCATCAGCACCGAGAACATCTTGTCCGCGGCCGCGGCGTCCTCGATGGTTATCTGTTTGAGGATGCGGTTTTCGGGGTTCATCGTCGTCTCCCACAACTGCTCGGGGTTCATCTCGCCTAATCCTTTGAACCGCTGGACCTGCGAGGGGTTCCCGTTGCATTTCTCTTCGATGATTTGGTCGCGTTCCTCCTCGGTCATCGCGTCGTACGTCTTGCCCCGGTAGCGAACGCGGTACAGCGGCGGTTGGGCGGCGTACACATAGCCGGCCTCCAACAGCGGTTGCATGTAGCGATAGAGGAGCGTCAGATAGAGCGTCCTGATGTGCGCTCCGTCCACGTCCGCGTCGGTCATGATGATGATTTTGTGATAGCGCGTCTCGTCGATGTCGAACTCCTCGCCGACGCCGGACCCGATGGCCGTGATGAAGTTTCGAATCTTCTCGTTCTCCAGCACGCGGTCGAGACGGTGTTTCTCGACGTTCAGAACCTTGCCGAACAGCGGCAAGATGGCTTGGAACTCGCGGTCACGGGCCTGCTTTGCGGACCCGCCCGCCGAGTCACCCTCCACTACGAACAGTTCGGACTTCTTCGGGTCGCGCGACTGACAGTCGGCGAGTTTGCCCGGCAGCGCGCTGGATTCGAGCGCGCTCTTCCGACGGGTGAGTTCTTCGGCCTTCTTCGCGGCTTTCCTGGCCTTCGCGGCCTCGACTGCCTTGCGGATGATGGCCTGTGCGGTGTCCGGGTGTTCCTCGAAGTAGACCGACAGTCCCTCGTGGACGGCGCTCTCGACGATACCCCGGACTTCGCTGTTGCCGAGTTTCGTCTTCGTCTGCCCCTCGAACTGCGGGTCGGGGTGTTTCACCGAGATGACCGCCGTCAACCCTTCGCGGATGTCCTCGCCGCGGAGGTTCTCGTCGATGTCCACCAACATGTCGTTGTCGTTCGCGTAGTCGTTGACGACGCGGGTGAGGGCGGTCTTGAACCCGGTCAGGTGCGTGCCTCCCTCGCGGGTGTTGATGTTGTTGGCGAAGGCGTGAATCGAGCCCTGCAGTTCGTCGGTGGCCTGCATCGCCACCTCGACTTGGATGTTCTCGTCCTCGTCCTCGAAGTAGATGACCTCGTTGTGGAGGGCGGTTTTCGTCTCGTTCAGGTATTCGACGAACTCACGGATACCGCCGTCGTAGCGGAACGTGTCGCCCTTCTCCTCGTCGCGCTCGTCGGCGAGCGCGATTTCGACGCCGGAATTGAGGAACGCGAGTTCGCGCAGGCGGTTTTCGAGCGTGGAGTAAGTGAAATCCGCCGTCTCGAAGATTTCCATGTCGGGCCAGAATCGCTGATACGTACCCGTTTCCTCGTCATCACGCATGTCACGGACGCGCTCCATTTCGCCGGCCGGGTCGCCGCGCTCGAACGTCTGTTTCCAGACGCCGCCGTCGCGTTTCACTTCGACGTCGAACTTCTCCGAGAGGGCGTTTACCACGGAGATGCCGACGCCGTGGAGACCCCCGGATACTTGGTAGGATTTGTTGTCGAACTTCCCACCGGCGTGGAGGACGGTTAAAATGACCTCCAGTGCGGGCATGTCGTACTCCTCGTGGCGGTCCACGGGAATCCCGCGTCCGTCGTCCGCGATGCTGACGGAGTTGTCTTCGTGAATCGTTACGTCGATAGTGTCACAGTATCCGGCCAACGCCTCGTCGATGGAGTTGTCCACCACTTCGTAGACGAGGTGATGTAACCCACGAGAGTCGGTAGAACCGATATACATTGCCGGACGTTTTCGAACGGCTTCGAGCCCTTCGAGGACCTGAATCTGCCCGGCACTATACTCATTTCCGTCGCTCATAAATTCTGATTTTTAGTAGGAAGGCACGACTGATAAAGCTCACGCACGCGCGCGCGGTGGCAATTAAAATTAGCCTCCCCTAACCCTTTCCTCCTTTTCTCCCACGGAGAGAGAAAGACAGGGCCGCTATGTCGACTTCGAATCAGCTCGCCGAACGTGAACGGCACCGCCGACAGTCCCTACCTCGTCGAAGAAGTTCCGAGACGAAAGCAACGTCGATGGCTCGACGGAGTTCGGTACGTCGCGAACGGGTCCGACGAACAGGGGTAAAACCGGGTGGAAGAATCGAGAAACGGCTTCCTCAGTCGGGAGAGTACCCATCGGCGCCACTTTCACTTTCACTCCGCCCCATCGGCGCAGTTTTAACGTCCGCGAGGATAAATACGTCCGAAGAATGCCTTCGATGCAGTCTACGCTCGGCGACGAGGGGATCGCCGAAGAGTTGGCCGAAAGCCAACGACAGATCTCCATCGCCGAGTTCTTTGAGAAGAACAAGCATATGCTCGGCTTCGACAGCGGTGCCCGGGGGTTGGTCACCGCCGTCAAGGAGGCGGTCGACAACGCCCTCGACGCCTCCGAAGAAGCCCGATTGAAACCGTTCGTCCGCGTGAAAATCGAGGAGGTCGGCGACTACTACCGACTCATCGTCGAGGACGAGGGGCCGGGAATCACCCGCGAGCAGATCCCGAAAGTGTTCGGGAAACTCCTTTACGGGTCGCGGTTCCACAAGCGCGAGCAGTCCCGCGGGCAGCAGGGTATCGGCATCTCCGCCGCCGTCCTGTACTCCCAACTGACGAGCGGGAAACCCGCGAAAATCACGAGTAAACCGAAGGGAAGCGGCGGACAACGCTACTTCGAACTCATCATCGATACCGACGAGAACGAACCCGAGATTCAGAACGAGTCCGACACGCCGCCCGTCGGCCGCGAACTCGTCGGAACGCACGGCACGCGCATCGAACTCGAAATGGAAGCGAACATGCGCGCCCGCCAGCAACTCCTCCGGTACATCAAACACACCGCCGTCGTCAACCCGCACGCGAAGATAGTCTTCGAGGAACCAGGAATGGAAGACGGCGACGAGATGGTGTTCGAACGTGCCGAGGGTGCGAGTCTCCCGGCGGAAACCGAAGAGATTCGCCCGCACCCGCACGGCGTCGAACTCGGAACGCTTCTGAAGATGCTCGGAAGCACTGATTCACACAGCATCTCCGGGTTCCTGCAGGAGGAGTTCACCCGCGTCGGCAAGAAGACGTCCGAGAATGTCATCGAGAACTTCCGCGACCGACACTTCGGCCGGGAGGCCGCGTGGCGCCCGCCGCAGACCCACGAGGAGGTCGACATCGAGTCGGCCGTCGAATCGGCCGTGGCGAACAAGGGTGCCGACGCGACTAGCGCGTTCGCGGGAACGATCGCCAAACGGGGCGGCGAGAGCGACCGAATAGCACACCACCAACTCCGTGGCGTCATCGCCGTTGCCGCCGACGAAACGGAGGACGCGTTTGGAACCTCGTTCGGCGCGACGGTACAGGAGAACGCCCTCGATGCAGCGTGGGACGCGATAACCGACGACCGCGTGACGGACCTGTACGAACTCGTAGACGACGCGACGAGCGTTCGAAAGGACGACGAGACGGTCCGCGCCCTCGCCGAACGAATCGCCGCGAAGTTCGACGGCGAGGAGGGTCACGACCGCGCGACCCAAAAGCAACTCACGGAGTACGTCAATCGCGCGGCCGACATGACCGAGGAGCGCGAGGACGCGACGATAGGCGAGACGGCCCGCGAGAACGTCGCCGAGGCCATCTGGAAATCGATGGTGACGGTGCCGGACGACGTGCCGAAAGTCCGCGACGTCGCGAGCAGTCGTGACACCGCGAGCAAACTCCTCGACGCGATGACGGAGACGGACATCATCTCGCCGCCGACCAACTGCCTGTCGCCCATCACCGCGGACCTCGTGGAGGCCGGACTCCGTAAGGAGTACGACGCGGACTTCTACGCGGCGGCGACCCGCGACGCGGACGTTCACGGCGGCGACCCGTTCATCGTGGAGGCCGGAATCGCCTACGGCGGCGACCTACAGGCCGAGGGGTCGGCCGAACTCCTCCGCTTTGCGAACCGCGTGCCGTTGGTTTACCAGCGCGGTGCCTGTGCGACGACGGACGTAGTGAAGTCCATCGGCTGGCGCAACTACAACCTCGACCAACCCGGCGGCCGCGGCGTGCCGAACGGACCGGTCGTCATCATGATTCACGTGGCGTCCACGAACGTCCCGTTCACGAGTGAATCCAAGGACGCGATTGCGAACGTCCCCGCCATCGAGGACGAAATCGAGTTGGCGATTCGGGAGGCGGCCCGCGAACTCAAATCGTACCTCAACAAGCGTCAGTCACTCAAGAAACGCCAGAAGAAACAGAACGTCATCGCCACCATCCTGCCCGAGATGGCCGAAAAGCTCTCGTCCGTGACTGGACAGGAGGAACTGGAAATCGGCGACTCGCTGGCGCGTATCATGAACAACGTACTGGTCGAACGCGAAGTCGAAGAGGACACGGTGACGCTCATCGTGGAGAACCACGGGTCGACCAACGAATCGCCGAAACTGACCGAAATCGTAGCGACGGAACCCCGGAACCTCTCGGACGGCGCGACAGCCGTCGAGATGGACGGCGAATGGTTCGTGACGTGGGAGCCAACCGTGGAAAGCGGCGATGAGTCCGTCCTCGAATACACCGTCGCGGAAGACGTATCGTTCGACGCCGTAACGGTCGAAGGAATCGAAGACGAGCGACTGACCAACAACACATGAGCCCGGATAACGACAACGCAGAAGCCCAAGCGAAACTCATCGACCTCGCCGCGGAGTTCTACGACCAGTTCGCGGGCGGGCAGATACCGGAGATGTCCATCCCGACCCGGACGAAGAGCAACATCGAGTACGACGAGGACGCGAACGTCTGGGTGTACGGCGACAGGAAAAGCACCCGGAGCGCGAACAGCGTTCGGGGAGCCAGAAAGCTACTGAAAGCGGTGTACACCATCGATTTCCTCGCGAACCAGTTGGAGGAAGACCGCTCCTCGACCCTTCGTGAGTTGTACTACCTCTCCGAGTCGTGGGACGCGGACGAAGCGCAGTTTTCCACCCAAGACGAGTCGAACCAGTTGATAGAGGACCTGGAAATCGTCTCGGACGTGACCCGCGAGGACTTCCACATGCGACCCGAGGAGTCCGGCGCGAAGGTGATGGGTCCGCTGCTCCTCCGGGAGCAGACCAATCGAGGCGACCGGGAGATTCACTGTCAGGACGACGTGGGACAGGGCGGCTACCAGATTCCGAACAATCCCGACACCATCGAGTTCCTCGACCACGACGCGGACTTCGTCCTGTGTGTGGAAACCGGTGGGATGCGCGATCGACTCGTCGAGAACGGGTTCGACGAGGAGTACAACACCATCATCGTCCACCTCGGCGGCCAACCGGCACGAGCGACCCGCCGCCTGACCAAGCGCCTGCACGAGGAGTTGGACCTGCCGGTCACGGTCTTCACCGACGGTGACCCGTGGAGTTACCGCATCTACGGGTCCGTCGCCTACGGGTCCATCAAGAGCGCGCACCTGAGCGACTACCTCGCCACGCCCGAGGCGAAGTTCATCGGCATCCAACCGAAGGACATCGTGGAGTACGACCTGCCGACCGACCCGCTGAGCGATTCGGACAAGAACGCGCTCGAAAGCGAACTCGAAGACCCGCGCTACCAGACCGACTACTGGCGGGAACAGATAGAGCTCCAACTCGACATCGAGAAGAAGTCCGAACAGCAGGCACTCGCCTCACACGGTCTCGACTTCGTGACCGACACCTATCTCCCGGAGCGCCTCTCGGACATGGGTATCATCTGAACCGGTATTCGTTTCTCCGAGTTTCCGGGCAAGACGGTTATTTCCCGCAAGTAGTAGATAGTCTCATCACGGGTGGGTGCGTACGAAAGTAGTATGCCGAATTGGCTGAACCTGAAACTGACGGGTGTCGGCGCGATGATTTGCGGGTTGGTCTGGGTGTTGACAACCTATTCGGTGCGCGTTTCGAACCCGTTTTTAGCTCAACTCGCGGGCGTGGCGGGCGTCTGTCTCGCCATCCTCGCGGTTGCCGACGCGCTGAACGGTGGCCTGACGGATTGAATCCTCGCCTTTCAGACGAACTCGGTTTCGCCGGTCCCGGCCGAGTCGGATTCGAATCCGATGCTCTCGGCGGGGAAATCCCCGCGAGCGCACGACCGACAGTAGTGATTGTCGCCTTCGTTGAGGGTCTTCACCGGAATTCCGGCAACGTATTTTCGTTCGTGGTAGGTTCGCTTCACGCCGTTGCCGACCGGTTCGGCACAGACGGAACAGGGCGCGCCCGGTTCGAAGACCGTCTTTTCGTCCGTCGAACGGACTCGGCCGAACGTCGTGGGGGATTTAAATCCCGGCACGAACTGCGGGGTGAGTGTGAGAGACAACAGTCCCAGCAGGAGGAACACGCTCCCGAAAACCATCCCTGCTCCGCCCCATCCGGACAGGAGGAGGAACAGCGCGAACAAGACGGCGAAGGCACCGAAGACGGAACTCACGGCGAACCCGAGGGCGCTCTTGGCCGTCCAATCCGAGGACACCCCGTCGTCGTTGAGATACTCCTCGGAACCGTCCGCGCGCAGTTCGATTCGCTCCGCGCCCGGCGAGTAGCAGTACCACGCGTAGAGCAGGTTGCCGACGCCGCTCGTCGTCATGAGCAGGAGAACGTGGAGAGGAATCGATCCGAACCCGCGATTTATCATCACCACGCGGTCGCCGTAATCGTGTTTCACGTCCCATCCTTCGACCGTGAGGTCTTCCACGCGGCGGCGAAATCCGAGGTCCTGTGGATGGTGGTCGTTGACGAAACGGCTACTACCGCTTTCTCCCGGTCCGACTGCACGACCGCACCGCGAACAGAACGAATCGTTAGGGGAGAGCGCCGAACCGCACTGCGAACAGAAGTTGGAGGAGCCGTGGGGACGCATGCGTGAACAATCTCGTCCTCACCTCAAGAAGATTGTGTTGAAGTGAAGAGTCCGGTCGAGTGAAGAAATATTCCCGCGTTCAGTTTTCGTCCAACGTGACCGCGATATCCCTGTTCTCGACGTCCTCCGCGAACGCCGTCGAATCCGCTTCGAGCGCCGCGAACGTGTTGTAGTGAATCGGCATCACGAGGTCCGGGTCGAGGTCCGTGGCCAGCGCGGCCGCACTATGTCTATCCATGGTGAAACTGCGGCCGATGGGCGGAAGGAACAGCGACACGTCGAGCGCCCGGTGGCCGTCCAAGGCGTCCGAGTCGCCCGGCCAGAAGGCCGTCGTTCCGTCGAGCGACAGCAGGTAGCCGACGCCGAACCCCTTGGGGTGGTGCGGTTCGCCGTTTTCCCCGCAGTTCGGGCCGTTCTCCTCGTTGTACGCCGGAATCGACCACGCTTCGCAGTCCCCAACCGTCAGGTGGTCCTCCTCGCCGATTTCCACCACGTCGTAGGGGAGTTCGCCGGGCGGCGTTACGTCCCGGTCGATTTCGTCCGCGTCCACGCCCTCGTACACGACGATTGTGGCGTCCTCGCTCGCGACGCGCTCGATACCGTCCGAATCGTAGTGGTGATTGTGGGTGACGAACACCGCGTCCCCGTCCTCCGCCCGGTAGTCGACGGGTTCCGGGTGGCCGACGTCCGGGGTGTCCGGTTCCCACTCGCCGGTCAAAACGCCGTACCGTCCGGGGTCGACGTACGCGACGAAGCCGTCCTCGGTTTCGAAGCGAACGGTCGCGTAGCCGAACCAATCCACCGTCATGCCGTTGTGTCGAACCGTCATACGTTTCCATAGGGTCGGTTTCGAGCAAAAACGTTCGGGAAGCGGTCGAATTAGGAAAGGACGTACCAAACGAGGAGTCCCACCGCGACCCAGCACAGGAAGATAAGGAGGGCGATTCCCCAACCGACTGCTCCGTCGTCGACGTCACGATTTTTGGCCTGCTCGCGAGCGTCGACCATCACCACCTCTGGAATCCCGCGCCGAGCGAGATACACGCCGAGCGGGATGAACACCACGTCGTCGGCATAGCCGAGAACGGGGATGAAGTCGGGAATCGGGTCGATAGGACTGACCGCGAGGCCGACGGTCACGAGGACGATGGCCTTCGAATACCACGGCGTCCGCGGGTCACGACCCGCAATCGCCAACGCCGTGACTTCGTGTCTGAGGTCCCGCGCCCGCTCGCGCCAGTTCGGCATCGTTCACGTCGTCGTGACGGGTGAAAGTAATCATTCCGCCTGTGACAGTGAGACGAACGGACGCGTCGTCGGGGTTCGGCCGGTTACTGCATCTCCGCCAGTCGCTCGATTCGTTCCAACGAATCCGCGGCATCCGGTGTCTTGTCGTCGCGCACGCCGAGGAATCGCGGGAATCGAAGAGCAAACCCGGACGAGTAGGTCGGCGATTGCTGTATCTCTTCGTACCCCACCTCGAAGACGATTTCCGGCGAGAGTTCGACGGTTTGGCCGTCCTGTGTGGCGATATGGGGTTCGAGGAGTTCCGTCAACTCCGCCAACTCCTCGTCGGTGATGCCCGTCGCCACCTTGCCGAGGGTTTCGAACCCGCCGTCCTCGGTCCGCGCGGAGAGGAGGAACGTGCCGAGGAAACTCGCACGTCTTCCTTCGCCCCATTCCGCACCCGTAACCACGAGGTCTACCGTCTCCACGTCGGGTTTCCGCTTCCGCCAGTTCTTCCCGCGCCGCCCCGGCGAGTACGTCGAGCCAGGGCGTTTGAGCATGATTCCTTCGTGGCCCGCGTCGAGCGCGCTCGCCTCCATGTCGGCGATTTCCCCTTCGTCGCCCGTGACGGTGAGCGACGAGACGCCGCCGGAGAGGATTTCCTGAAGTCTATCGTGGCGTTCCGTGAGCGGTGCGGTCAGCAAGTCCTCGCCGTCGGCGTGTAAACAATCGAACGCACGGAGTTCCACCGCGACTTCCTCCCGGGCACGCGCCACGTCGTGTTTGCGGCGGAACCGTCGGAGGACCTCCTGAAACGGCAGGGGTTCCCCGCCGTCCATCGCCACGACTTCGCCGTCGACGATGGCCGGGACGGAGAGGTTCGCCTCGGCGTACTCGGCGATTTCCGGCAGCGGGTCCGTCACCTCCTCCATGTTCCGCGAGAAGATTCGGACGTCCTCGCCGTCGTAGTGCAGTTGCACCCGCGCACCGTCGAACTTCCACTCGACGCCCGCCTCTTCCCAGTCCTCCAGCGCACCCGTGACGGTGCCCGCTTGCGCCAGCATCGCCTGTACCGGCCTGCCAACTTCGAGTTGCAGGTCGTCCAACCCCGCTTCTCCTTCGTCTCGGGCCACCCGGGCGACCCGCCCGTAATCGTTCGACACCTGCAAGGCCCGCTGGACCGACTCGACCGGAACGTCGAACGCCGCCGCGATGGCGTCACGAACCGTCCCCTCGCCGACGCCGATTCGCATCTCCGAGAGGACGAGGCGGGCCAGATACCGCGCTTCCCGCGATTCGGTGCGGTTGAACAGTCCGAAGAGGATGTCGATTTTCGTGTCCTGACTCCCCGACCCTTCGACGTTCGCCAAGTCGTCGAGTTCCGCTGCGACGTCCGCGACGGTCAACTCGTCCCGGCCGCCGCCAAAGGCGGCGAGTCCTTGCTGTCCCCCGAACTCGTAACTCGCCGCGACCGCGCCGATATCGCCCATCTCGGCCAGACGGTCCTCCACATCGTCCGCGGAGACGTTCTGCCCCGCGGCGCGGGCGATGGCGGTGTAACACAGGTTCGGCCCGATGTCGAGGGTCGTGGAGTCCCACGCGGGAAACACGCGCCCCTGAACGAACCGGGCCAACACTTCGAGGTCGTCGTTCGCCGACGAGAGGAGGTCGGTGACGGCGTCGATGATGTCGCTATCCGCGCTCAACTCCTCGATTTCCGCGGCCGTATCGGCGAACTCCCCGAACTCCATTATCGGGCGTAACCGTCGACCGGAGTTAAGCCTACGGCTTTCGATTTCTGGGGTCTCTGCGGCCAGCAAGGGTGAAATTGATTTTCCGTCGAATTCTCGGAAACGAATCACACACGAACCGAACACGAACCAGCGGGAATCGCACACGAACCGCGTTCGAATTCCGTCGCTCAGAGTTCGACGATTTCGACGTTTTCGGCGGCCTCCTTTGCGAGTTCGAACAGCCCATCGGGTTCGGCGTTCCGGGCGATTTCGTGGGTCGCGTTCGTCTCGGGGTAGTCGGGTGCGAGGCGGTTACAACCCGCCGGAATCGTGGACTCGGTGTAGGTGTCGATGCGACGGGCGCGGGCCACGATGTCGCTCTTGTCCATCGTGAGGAGCGGACGGTGAATTGGCATGCTCGTTGCGGTGCTCACGACGCCCAAGTTGCGGGCTGTCTGGCTTGATTTCTGTCCGATTGCCTCACCGGTGACGATACCGTGGGCGGACTCCTCGCGGGCGACGTGTTCGGCGACGCGGTACATGAACCGCCGGAAGACGAGCATTCGGGCCGGTCCGACCTCCTCGCCGAGCAGGTTCATCGCCTCGCCCGCCGGAACCTTTCGAACGCGCATGTCCCGGTCGGGGGCGTACTTCGCCAGTTTTCGAACCGTCTCGATGGCCCGGGCTTGGTGGTCGATGCCGCCGTAATCGCCGAGGTCGAGGTAGACCGGAATGACGGGACTGCCGCGCTTCATGACCTCCCACGTGGCGACGGGCGAGTCGATGCCGCCGCTGACGAGCGAGACGAGTTTCGTCTGCGTACCGAGCGGAAGTCCGCCCGGTCCGTCTCGCTTTTCGAGGAAGACGAAGGCGTCGTTGTCGCGCACTTCGACGGAGAAGGTGATGTCGGGGTCGTCCAAATCGACTTCCGGGTTCTCGACGGCGTTCCAGACGGCGGTTCCGCCCTCGCGTTCGAGTTCTGCGCTGGTGAACGGGTGGTCCTTCGAGGAGCGCCGGGCGCGCACGGCGAACGTCCCCCCGTGGTAGTGTTCCCGGGCGGCGTCGGCTAACGCCCCCTCGATGACGGGGCGTTCCGGCGAGACGACGGAGACCGGGCTGGCGGACTGCACGCCGAAGGTGTCGGCCGCCGCAATCGTCGCTTCTTCGACGTTCTCCCCGTTCGCGTGGACGAGGAGGCGCGACCAGCGGCGTTCGACCTCGGCGTCGATATCACGGTCCGCGAGTATCGCGGCGATGTTGTCCCGGAGGCGTCGTTCCATCTCGGTCTGCACTTTCCCACTCTTCACGCCCACGTCACCGTGCCGGACGAGGACGGTATCGGCTCCCGACGGATGCATAGCCGGGCATAACAGTGGCCGGGATAAACGACTGTCGAACGCGCCCGAGGGTTAGAACGTCGTCACGTCGCCGTCGATTGCGCGCTTCGTGATGGTCGATACGTCCGCCAATTCCTCGTCCACGAGTTCGACGATGTCGGCTTCGATGTCGCTCAGTTCGACGCCCTCCTCGGTGACGACGTGTGCGTCCGCGACGTGCGGTTCGTCGATGGGGCGACCGATCTGCGAGAGGAGGCGAACCCGCATGTCGCGGATGCCGTCCACTTCGGCGACGACGGTTTCGGCGATTTCCGTGCTCAGCAGGTTGTAAATCTTCCCGATGTGGTTGACGGGGTTCTTTCCGCTGGTGGCTTCCATGCTCATCGAACGGTTCGGCGTGATGAGGCCGTTCGCCCGGTTGCCGCGGCCCACCGACCCGTCGTCGCCCATCTCGGCGCTGGTGCCGGTCGTGGTCAGGTAGATGCTCTCGTCGTCGTCGGCGGTGTTGACGTAGACGTTCACCTCGCGGTCCGTGTACTCGCTCGCCACCTGATGAACGTAGTCGCGCACCGCTTCGACCATCGCGTCGTAGTCATCTCGGCTCTCGACGTATTTATCGACCATCGCTGCGGCGACGGTCACGTCGATGGTGTCGCGTTCGCGTTTGCCCATGATCTTTACGTCCGGGCCGAGCGCGGGGTGGTCCGCGGCGAACTCGCCGTTGAGTCGATGTTCCGCGTTCAACACGATTTCTTCCGTTTCCGAGAGCGGTGCGTGGCCGACGCCGAAACTCGTGTCGTTCGCCATCGGAACCGTCGCGCCCTCCTCGGAGAACACGTCCTGCAGGTCGCCGCTTCCCTCGCCGAGTTTCACGTCGATGATGACGTCCTGTCCCACGTCGAGTTCCGGGATGTTCTCGTTGAGGTACTCGCGGGCGGCGTCGAGTGCGACGGTGTCGGTCGGGATTTTCGTTCCCTCGTACTCCTTGGTCGCTCGGCCGACGAGGAGGATGTAGATGGGTTCGACGAGTTCGCCGCCGCCGAACTTCGGGTTCGAACTACCGGCGACGAGTTGCGTCTCGTCCGTGTTGTAGTGAAGGACTTTCCCCACACGGTCGAGATATAGCTGCGAGAGTTCGCTAGAGACCGCTTCCGCGATACCGTCACAGATAGAGTCGGGGTGGCCGATTCCCTTCCGCTCCACGATTTCGATGTCCTGGTCTTCGACCGCCCGACGGTCGATCGGTTCGACCTGAATGTTCCGCTCAGTCATTATCTCGGGTTAGCAGTCACGGATTCTATAACTTGCGGAAACGCTTTCGCCCCCGATTATTACTATTACTCATCTTCGAGTAGTAATCCGAGATACGAGGTCCGTATCTGGTCGTTCGGGTTCAAGCCGAGTTCCGAGAGGACGTCGTAGGCACCGATACGGGCGCGTTCGACGTCCGCCTCGTCCGCCTCCGTTTCGACTTCGACGAATTCGCCGAGTCCCGCCACGGCATCCAAGGTGACGACGTAGCCGTCGAGTTCGTAGCGTTCGCGCTCCTTGTTCACCGTCGCCGCCGCCTCGAATCCGAGCGCGGAGAGGAGTTGGTCCACGGTTTCCCCGTCGCCGACGACGGTTTCGTGTTCCTTTCGCGTCTTCGACTCCTGTTCGACTAACGGGCCTTTGTAGGTCACGACTTCCTCGGCGTCGTCGTCGTCGGATTCGCGGCGAATGCGAAGCGCTTCGTCCGTTTCCGCGAAGTCGCGGTGGGGCGCGTCGTAGTAGAAATCCTCCTGTGTCACCGTCCCGAGCGACCGGGCGTCGAGTTCGTGAAGGCGTTCCCGGACCGCTTCGTGGTCGGCCCGTACCTTCACTTCGACTTCGTACATACTCGGGGGAAGGAGAGCGGGAGTCAAAAACACACCGTGTCCGCGGAGTCAGGCCGCCCGTGTCGCCGTTTTGCCGCTCTCTGCCCCGCCCGCACCGTCCGAGACGTCGAGGTAGTCGGCGAGGGTACACAACTCCTCGGGCGTTCGGTCGAACGTCCGAACGTCGTTGTCCGCAACCGTGTTGTCGAACTTCAAGGAGCGGTATTGGTCCGCGCCCATCGGGACGAACGGAATCGCACCCGCAATCGTCAACCCGATTCCGGCGAGGGGCATCGGAATCGGGAGGACGGCGACCGACTTCCCGTCCGCTCGGTAGGCGAGTTTCGCCACGTCGGCGAGCGTGAGGACCTCGGGACCGCCGAGGTCGTAGGCGTGCCCGAGGTGCGAATCGTCCTCCACGCAGTCCGCCAACATCGGCGCGAGGTCGCCGACCCAAATCGGTTGGAATCGAGTTTTTCCGCCACCCGGAAGTCCCGTCACGTACGGCGTGGTGAGAACCTTCGTGAACGAGACGAATTCGCCGCCGTCACCGAAGACGACCGACGGTCGGACGATGACCCACTCCAGCGACGACTCGCGGACGACGTTCTCGGCCTCCCCCTTCGCTCGAATGTAAGCGGTCGACCCGTCCGGGTCTGCCCCAAGCGCGCTCATCTGGACGAGTTTCGGGACGCCGTGTTCTTCCGCCGCCCGGACAACGTTCTCCGTCCCGCCGAGGTGGACCTCCTCGTGACTCGTCCCGTTAGGCGGTTTGAACAGCGGCGAGAGCGCGACGAGGTTGACCACGGCGTCCCGTCTCGAAAACGCGCCCTCGATGCTCTCGTAGTCGGTCACGTCGCCCGAAACCGTCTCGACGCCGCTCGGGAAATCGGCGGCCGACGGCGACCGTGAAAGCACCGCCACGTCGTGTCCCCGTCCGTGCAGTTCTTCCGTGAGCGCCGTCCCGACGAACCCGCTCCCGCCGACGATGAGTACTCGCATACCCGTTCTTGGTGCGTCACGGACTTGACGACACCCCCTGACGTGTTCGCCATGGGTCGTCGTGGATGATGGAGCGGCCGTATTGGCACGCCGCTTTCCCGTCGTCTCACTCGGTCGGCCACTCGCGTATCTCCTCCATAATCGAAATCGTCCCGTCCGAGTACGACCCCTCGATGACCGTTTCGGCGGCGCGTTTCGCCTTCTCGTCGGCGTTCGCCACTGCGTAGCTCTCGCCGACGACGCCGAAGGTGGAGACGTCGTTTTCCGAATCTCCGATGGCGACGAACTCCTCGGTATCGCGTCCGAGCAGTTCCGCGACGGATTTGATGCCCATGCCCTTGCTGACCCCGGACGATTTGACGTGATAGGCGAAGCCGGTGTCCACGATTTCCTGTCCGTACTCGCTCGCGAGTTCCGAAAGGGGGCCGAGCGGTTGGTCGCGTTGAACGGCGATCTCCGTCTCGCGCCAGCGGTTGGTCAGGTCGCTCTTCCCCCATCCGAGTTCGTAGCCCGCCTCCTCGTACGCTTCCGCGACGCGCCGGGCGGCATCCCCGTCCCCGTTTCGTGTGATTTCGTCGTTCACGAGGACGACGCCCCCGTTCTCGGCGATGACGACCTCCGGAATTTGGAGGAAGTGACAGAGTGCGACGGGGTAGGGAAACGCCTTCCCGGTGGCGATGACGACGGGAGCGTCCCACTGCGGCAGGAGGTCGAAAAATCGCGGGTCGATGGAGTCGTCCGGGCGGGTCATCGTGCCGTCGATATCGAGAACGAGGGGTGGAACCATGCCGGGGATTCGACTGTTCGGCACTTAGTTTCGGCGTTCGGGTGGGTCCCGCCGCCCGCCCCCGATTTCGTCGAACAGCGACCCGACGCGCTCGCGGATTTCGTCCCGAATTTCTCGGACCACCGCGACGTCGGTTCCGTCGGGGTCGTCGAGGTCCCAATCGCGGTTTTCGCCCGCCCAGGTCGCCGGGCACACGTCCTTCGCCGAACAACCCATCGTGATTACGTAGTCACACGCCTGTAACTCCTCGAACGTGACCTCTCGCGGCGTTCGGTCCGCGACGTCGAACCCGCACTCAGCCATCGACTCGACCACCGACTCGTGGACGTGTTCGGCCGGGTCGGTGCCGCCGGTGACGAGTTCGACATCGACGTCTCGCGTTTCGAGTTCGCGCTCCGCGAACGCCGTCGCCATCTGGCTTCGACCGGCGTTTTGCACACAAACGAAGGCGACGCGGGCTGGTTCGCTCATCGGCGGACGATTCGCGGAAAAGGGGAAGTACGTTTCGAAAGTTCGAAAATCGAAATCCAAATCAGAACGCCGGAACCCACGCGCTCTGCGGGAAGACGCCGAGCATGGCGCACACCGCGACGAGGAAGGTTCCGAAGACGATGGTCGCCGCGGGCGGGTCCATGTGCGTGTCGGCGTGGGAGTAGAAGACGCGCTGGAACGCCTCGCCGAACAAGCCGCAGACGAGGCCGAAGACCGCACCCACGGCGAGCGCGGTCAAGAGCGGAATCTCTGCCTGAATCGCGGCCGGTGAGGCCGTCGAGATGTTCATGCTCGCCGGGGCGAGCGCCAACGCGGCGGTACTCGCCGGGAGACTCATGTGGTGGGTGACGGGCATCTTCTCGACGCCGCAGTTGAGGAAGACGAGGCTGGCCGCGCTGATACCGAACGCGAGGAAGGGGCTTCCGGTCGCGTAGGCCGTGTACGCGCCGAGAATTCCGACGACGAGACCGAGCGTGGCAACGTTCACCCACTTGTACTGGTGGGGAAGCCACGGTTCGACGAGGAACCGGCCGCTCGCCGTCCCGCCGTCGGCTTTTGCGGACCCGCCGTCCGCCGTCGCCGGTTCGCCGATGATGCGGCGTTCCTCGGACTCGAACGGGGACATGTTCAACAGACCCTGTTTGGCGTTGCCGATGATGCTGTAGCCGAACGCGAGTCGGTGGAGCACGGCTGAGAGGACGACGCCCATCGCGATGGGGTCGTAGGGCATCCCGTAAATCGAGGACAACTGCGTGAACCAGTAGCCGAAGATGCCGAAGACGCCGCCGACGACGAGTACGTCGGGTTTCGTCCCCTGCGCGAAGGCGATGTTCTTCGCCTCGTGGAAGTCGAAGCCGGTTTCCATGTAGCCACGCTTGGCGGCGTATGCGGCCGCCGCCGCTCCCGCGGCGAAACTGATGGCGGGCGAGAACACGGGACCGAACGCGATGGAGCCCGTGATTCCCAACGCACCGAGTTCACTCGCTTTCCCGACCCCGGCGGCGGCGAAGTAGCGCCCCACGATGTTCGCGGCCTCACCGGCGATGACCATGAAGCCGGTGAAGATGAACGCCGGGAGCGCGCCGACCGCCGCAGCGAACGCGCCGCCCGCGAAGGCGGCGACGAGCATCTCGATGGCCCAGAGCGATTCGAGGTTCGGCATCTCAAGCACCACCCTCGTTGGCCCAGTCGAGCGACCGTTCCACGGCGTCCTCCCAGCGGCCGTACTTCGTGTCGGCCTCGTCGCTTCCCATGGTCACCTCGAACTCACGGTCAACCTGCCAGTTGTCTCGAAGTTCGTCCACGGTTTCCCAATAGCCGACGGCGAGACCGGCGGCGTAGGCCGACCCGAGCGCCGTCGTCTCGTCCACGACGGGACGCACGATGCCCGTCCCGAGGATGTCGGACTGCAACTGACAGAGGAAGTTGTTCTTCACCGCCCCGCCGTCGACCCGGAGGGACTCGACTTCGATGCCGCTGTCGGCCTCCATCGCTTCGGCCACGTCGCGAGTCTGGTAGGCGATGGATTCGAGCGTCGCCCGAACGACGTGTTCCTTTCGCGTTCCGCGGGTCATTCCGACGAGGGTACCCCGAGCGCGCTGGTTCCAGTGGGGTGCACCGAGGCCCGTAAAGGCGGGCACCATGTACACGCCGTCCGTCGAATCGACGCTTCTGGCGAGGTTCTCGGTCTTCGCCGCGTCGTCGATGAGGTCCATGTCCACGAGCCATTCGATGGCCGCGCCGGTGACGAAGATGGACCCTTCGAGCGCGTACTGTACGGGTTCACCTGAACGCTGGAATCCGACCGTCGTGAGGAGGCCGTGTTCGCTTTCGACGGCCTCGTTGCCCGTGTTCAGGAGGAAGAAACTTCCCGTCCCGTAGGT
>NZ_JBXGLH010000023.1:0-52126 GCF_056892285.1 Haladaptatus sp. HS23
ATGATCGGATTACACTACGAACTGCCCACAGATTTCATTGAGGGTGCCGGAGTGGGTGCACTTCCGCTTATGGATTTAACCGGAAGTACCTAACACACCACCACTTTCAGTGTAAACCAAGGCTACAATCCCTCTATCGTACGGTAGAATCCTTTCAACCATCTATAAATACCATGTCGCTACATCAAATGTCGTCCTCACCTTGCATTGAGTACGCCGGTCTCAACTTCTGCACAAACTGCAAAATGGGAATCAGCGATCTCGATTCGTGCAATCCGGTTGAGTCGTGCCAGAACCGGTTCGGTATCTCATTTGGATTGTTCCGTCGCGAACTCTCGTGAATCGGTCTCTGCTGGCTGTTCGACGTGAAGCATATATTCGCAGGCGGGACAGACCTTGTCGCTCGGTGAAACTTGGGTGCCACAGTGCTTACAGAAGATCACGCCGCCTTTCGTATCCACACGGTACTCCATCTCTGTTTTACCCTCATTCGGCGCATCAAGGTCGTCAGTGATTCCTCTTGTGCGGAAAATCGTGCGAGCTTCGCGAACATCGTCGGCCGTGCGAAGCCTGAGTTTGGTTTCGATTTCTCCGTTCGCGAACAACGAGAAAGGGTCATCACTCGGGAACCACCGCCGGTTGCCATCGTTACCCACTATAGGTAGTCCGCTACCGACGTCATGGGTGAATTTGGTCACTGGCACCGTCTACACTGAGTCAACAAACCCGAATTTAACACGGAGTGTATCATATCACAAGATATGCTGATCCAGCTTGAGAAGTCAATTTCGTCGATAAGCGTGGAAACAAATACGCATGACCTATGAAACACCATTTGATAATTAAATTTTAAATGTGAATATATTATACTCTCTTCCAGTGGTGGTATTCCAATCCGGGTTGCCAGCGGGTCTAACCGTAGATATGTTCGTAGTTTTATTGATCATTCTGGGCGCAATCATTCTGTTCATCACTGAGTGGCTCCCCATCGACGTGACCGCTATCGCCATCATGGTCACACTGATAGTTCTCGAGCCGTGGACCCAAATTACACCGAGTGAAGGTATCTCTGGCTTCTCGAGTTCAGCGACGATCACCGTTCTTGCGATGTTAATCCTGAGCGCCGGTATCAGTCAGACAGGCATCGTTCAGCTCGTGGGGCGGAAAATATCGGGATTTGCGGGCGAGAGTCTTAACAAACAACTTCTCGCCACGATTGGGGTAACTGGGCCAGCATCCGGATTCATTAATAACACTCCTGTCGTTGCGATTCTCGTTCCGGTCATCTCCGACGTTGCACATAAGGGCAAGACATCACCGTCGAAGCTCCTCATCCCTCTCTCCTATGCGTCACAGTTTGGTGGCATGCTCACCCTCATCGGCACCTCAACGAACATCCTCGCGAGCGATACGGCTGCTCGCCTATCCGGTGAGTACCCCGCGCTCCACGCATTCGACTTCTTTGAGTTCACAATTCTCGGCGTCATCGTCCTCATTATTGGCTCGCTTTATCTACTCACAATTGGACACCGATTACTTCCAGAACGAATTCCGGTGGATGAGGACTACCTCGAGGAGTACGCCATCCAGAACTACCTCACGGAAGTCGTCGTCAGGGACGATTCGCCCCTAACCGGGCTCACCATCGAAGAAGCAATCAACGAGACGGAATTCGACGCAGATATTCTTCAGCTGATCCGTGATGATGAACGCTTCACCGAGCCCCTCGCGAAGAAAGAAATCCGCGACGGAGATGTTCTCCTGATGCATGCAAGTGGAGAGACTCTTCGCCACCTCTCGGAGGCCGACAACCTCGCAATTCGGGACTCTATTGACACTACGGAAGATCTGGAACCGGATCCAGTGAACAACCAGACCATCGTCGAGGTCGTCATCCCTTCGAATTCGTTCCTTGTCGGTGAAACTCTCGACAGTTCGACCTTCCGGCAGCAGTACAACGCGAACGTGCTCGCATTCCGAAGTCGTGGGGAGGTTATCAAGGACCGTCTCGAAGACCTCACGATTCGTGCCGGTGACACGCTCTTGATCCAAGCAGACACCAATAGCATCGACTGGCTTGCCCAGACCAATGACTTCATTCTCGCACACGAAGCGGATGACCCTGATTACCGAACCGACAAAATCCCTCATGCCATCGCTATCATGTTCGGCGTCGTCGGGCTTGTCGCCATTCCGTGGGCATTTCTTGGGAGTGGATTAGCCTCCCTCACAGGCATCGAACAGTTCACCATGCTCGCTGCGGCCAAACAGGACATTCTGGTCACGGCGCTTGCTGGCGTCGTCGCAATGGTTATTGCAGGTGTCCTCAAGCCGAACGAACTGTACGATTCGGTCGACTGGAACGTTATCTTCCTCCTCGCTGGCGTCATTCCTCTGGGGAGTGCATTAGAACAGACTGGCGGGGCACAACTCCTTGGGAACCTCGTCGCAGCTTCGGGGGATTTTCTCCCCGTGTTACTGGTCTTGTGGCTGTTCTATATCGCCACGGGCCTCATTACGGAAGTCATTAGCAATAACGCGAGTGTTGTTCTTATGATTCCAGTTGCTGCGGCGGCAGCCACCACGATTGGAGCGAACCCATTCGCGTTTGTGCTGGCCGTGACGTTCGCCGCCTCAACGGCGTTTCTCGGGCCGGTCGGCTACCAGACGAACCTCTTTGTTTACGGACCGGGGGGGTACAAGTTCACGGATTACTTCCGGGTGGGTGCGCCCCTCCAGCTCATTCTCTCCGTGGTGACCGTTCTCGGGATTTCTTTCTTTTGGGGACTCTAACAATCCGTATGTTCAATCGGATACTACTCCCGGTCGATGGAAGCAAGGAGAGTGAGCGTGCCGTAGCGTATACTATTTACTTGCAGACACATACAATGCGACGGTCCACGTACTCTCCGTCTTGGATAGTAGTGAGATTCCAGATGGTTTTGAGGACTCGTCTCCGGAGAGCTACTCGAAGCAGAGTTTCGAGAAACTGCACAATCAACTATTGATGCAGTCACCAAGACCTGTACGGACGCCAACGTTACTTTGATCGAGACGATTACCATTGGCCATCCGACCGAGGAGATTCTTGACTACATTTCCGCACATGAGATCAGCCTCGTCGTATTAGAGGTACACACTCACGGAGCGACTGGCCGACGACAAAGAGTTCTATTACGTCCGGGCGTGGTGTGCCGAGGTGTTCGGGTATGTGGCGGTCGAATCGCCCGAAGCAGTCACCCATCCGGAGACACTGGCCGACCTCCGCATCGGACTGGAGTTCGACGAGCTCGAGGTCAGAGAGAAACTCGTGAAGGCGTTGGCCCACGTCGCGCTCGGTGACCAAATTCGACTCCAGCACCTGGTCGACTCATTGACTGACCACCTCGACGACAAGAACGACCCCGTCCGGTATCATCTCTGTACGGCGCTAGTGGTCATCGGCTGTGAGTATCCCGAGAAGTTGGCCAGCACGAGGACGCGCTCACGGAGCGGCTAACTGACGAGAACCCGTACGTCCGCGGGCAGGCCGCAAAGGCGCTCGGATTGATCCCGGAGCCGAGCGCGGAAAATCAGTATGGATTTCGATTTCGACGCCACCGGTACGGACGACGAGACACCCCGTTCTTGACTGACCGCCTGCGGTATTTCCAGCGACCACTAGACGAGACACTGTCCGGGGGGCTCCATCGGGAGTCGGCACGATCGAGGATACGAATATTCTCGTACCAGTCTCGGATCCCCATTCGTTATAAACACCGAATACTGCCGATAATCCGTGCAATTGGAATTAGCCCCCCGTCGGTACACTAGCGTTGTTTCGTGTCGCTTGTCGTCGTTTAACAGAAGATTCCGGTCTGTCACGTACCGATCCAGATCCCACTTCAGTAACCGCTGTGCTTGGGCTTGCCCACTCGTCTGCATCCGCTTCGGCACGACATACCGGAGCCCACGCTCGTCGATTCCCTCAAGAATCTGCTGACTGTCAAACTCTCGGTCCATCAGAACGTTATCGACGAGAACCTGCTCTTGAGCAGAATCTAAGAGATCTCGTACGATTTCTAACCGAGAGTCACCCTTCTTCACAGCCGCGCGCGTTCCAAGATGATTCAGATTGTCTGATTAATCACTGTGAACAGCATTATCCCCGTTCAACCCCAATAACGTATTCACTCACCATGTCCGCACAACAGTCCTCCACGTCCGAAGTCGAACCGCGCCAGAAGACGACCCTGTTCTGTCCCAGCTGTGATCACGAAAGCGACGTCACCGGCGATTGGAAAGAGTATACGGAGAACAATCAACAAATATTCGACTGCCCTATCTGTAACACAACTATCACGAAACGCCTCCGAGATGCCTCGCCAATGGCCCCGAATGACTAATTCAGTGAATCTCCACGTGTCAATAGGGCGCAATACGAGGCTTCATTCGATACCGGCTTGTACGTTACTCAAAAGCTGAGGAGTTGGATAGAGTCTTCCCGCTTGCAAAAACAACGCTCTCACGTTCGCAATTGGGTTAATACCAGCCCCTATCTCCGTCTGACGCATGAAGTCCTTGAGATAACGATACCACTCTGGAAGAAATTCGCGAAAAACTAAATTGAACCGGCCGTCACCGTGTGGTGGCAGTCGGAGTCTTAAGCGCGAACGACGTTGGTCGCGCGCGGGCCCTTGGGGGCCTGTTCAATGCTGAATTCGATTTCCGTCCCTTCCGTTAGATCCTCACCACCGACGTCCTCCATGTGGAAGAATACGTCGTCGTCAGAGTCCTCAGTCGCGATGAAACCGTAGCCGCCTGTGTCGTTGAAGAAATCAACCTTACCGTTTGCCATTGCAAACAAATGTAGGATCCAGCGTCGGATAACAGTTCCAAGGGTCGCGATACCACGACGCTGCATTCTCAGCCAACGCTGATGTCGGCTAGGTAGCTGCTCAATGCACAGTATGGCTGCTCGCACATCTATTTTCTAGGTGTATCGAAGGGTCAGAGACGGTATTGAGTCGTTATCTCGGGATCTGATTTTTCAGGATGTTAAAATCACTATCACAAAGTCCACAATATAAGCCGATTAAATATCCAGTCATGGGTCAACAAAACCGGTCAACGAATCGTCGAGTCTTACGTTTGATCGCTGGAGCCGTAAGTCTAGGAATCGTCATCGTTGGTATCGACGCGATTCGATCCCGTCGTAATCCATCAGCTTGTCCATATCAAGCGCGATTCTGGCTCTCATTGCCGCGTCCGTTTGTTAAACGGCAGCGAATTCGACGAGTGCTCGCACCACAGCCCGGTGAACAAATTCTTGAGGTCGGACCAGGAACTGGATACTACACTCTTGATGTCGCCGAGTGGATCACTCCTGATGGAACGCTCGACGTTATCGACACCGAACAAAAAATGCTTGCTCATCTTGAACAGCAGGCAACCGAACGCGAAATCACAAATATCACCTCTCGACAGGGTGACGCACAACATCTTCCATACAACGATAACTCATTCGATGCGGCATATTTAGTGACCGTTCTCGGAGAGGTTCCGGACCAAGATGCCGCACTATGCGAACTCTCTCGAGTAGTGAAACCTGGTGGCCGCGTGGTTGTTGGTGAAACGCTCCCTGACCCGCACATGATCCCATTTGACTCGCTTCGTGATCGTGCCGCAAATGCTGGGTTCGAATATGATCGCCGATTTGGCTGGGCTGGTGGCTATGTCGCCCGCTTTCGTGTTCCATTCTGAAGTTTCAATCAGAGAACCCACAGCGGTTACAGATATATCTGGTCTATCCAGGGCAAAGCTGGCGACTGTACGTGTTTAATCACACGTTCGAGAACAAGGCAATCTCCAACGATGTGGTGCTCATCTCCGCTGCAAAAAACAAGAACGCTATGAGCGATCTTGAGCACGAAAAGCGAATGCGTGAGGGGAACCTATGCGGGAATATCGGCGTACCGTCGTACCACAGCTCTAGCCAATGCCAGTCTGCTTTAGCAGCGTGAGCACCGTGTTTGCCGTCACAACAGGCGACCGCTCGTACTTACTAACCAACTCGATCTGGCCAAGTAAATTGACTGCACGACAGCCCGAGTCGCCATATTTGTGGTACCCAGTGAGACAGTAAATAAACTAACACGCAGTCTTTCCCTATTCCTCATCTAAACAATTGTTTGGATTTTGTATTATATATAATAAAAGTATTATTGGTCGTATGAAATGGTATCAATACTCAAAAGCAGGTTTAGCCAGTATGCACTGAGAGTAGCAGTCGCAACTTTTGCAATCATTAGGATAGTAAAAGAGTGGTTCGACTCGGGCTATTCGGTATCCGTCGTGTCCGTGGATCGATTCGCTGCGATATAGCGCTCAGGACACGTCCAATGCGCCGTCTGCCCTGCTGGAGAGTTCTGTGGATGAGCAGTCGTACAGAGTTCGTGTTGGTCGGTGCGGTTCACGGTCCGCTGTTCCTCCTTGTCACCTCGATGTTCGACAACGGTAACAGTCTCGGGTAGTTCGTCTGCGAACATGACTGTTACCCGGTACCACGTGGCTGCCATGTCTGCAGTACACCCAACGGGAAAGAACGGAATATGGCTCGTCGATTTTGGCGTCACGACGACCCGTAACTCGTCGGCGTCACCGTCGTATTGGGCTGCTTTGAGTCCAACCTTGTTGCAACTGCTCGACCCGTAGTACATGTAGCCGAGCACTCGAACCGCGTGGACATCATCATCAAACTCAACGATCGTCGATTTTTGTTCTCGAATCCGACGTGGTTCGACGTGTTCGACGGTTTTTGAGACGATTCCCGAACCAGAGCTGCGAGTTTCGAGACACCCCGTCGTCGCTGCAATACCGCCAGCGACAGTGAGGGAGACAAGGAAGTCGCGGCGGTTCATGATTCCTCCAGGGCGTAGAGCCCATCTTCCCAGGTCGAAACGTAGAGAATCCCGTCAACGACTGCGCCACCGGCACCATTGATTCGCCCCGTCGTATCGAACTCCCACCGCCGGATACCCGAAGCAGCATCGAACGCGTAGATGAACGAATCATCACTACCGACATAGACGGTATCGCCGGCGATGACTGGATCACCAGTGACGTCATTCCACGTCCAGAACGCCCAGCGTTGCTCACCCGATAGAGCGTCAAGAGCGTAGACTCGTTCATCTGGTGCACCGACGTACACAGTATCGTCGTGAACAGCGGGTGCCGATCCAAGATATCCCCAGTCATCTGCCTCTCCAGGTGATCCGGACTGAGGCTGGAATCGCCACCGTTGCGTACCATTAGGTGTTGCCAACGAGAGAAGACCAGACCCCTCGCCGATATAGAGTGACTCGTCTGTGACCGCAGGTGGCGTCGATAACAGGTGGTCTGTGCGATAGCGCCATTGTTCATCGCCCGTCGCAGCGTCAAGTGCGACTACTGAGCCGGCCGTCCGGCCGTGGTTTCCAGGAGCGTAAACTGTCCCGTCAACAACAGCCGCACCACCGGGTGCCCATTCACCGATTTTTGTTTCCCACTGGACGTCACCTGACGCTGGATCGATCGCATACACTATTCCCGCCCCACCAACGACGACGTACGCCATCCCCTCAGCAACGACAGGGGCGCGAATCTCCAACTCGGAGAATGACTTTCGCCAGCGTTCTGTGCCCGTTTTTGTATCGAACGCAAGGAGCACCTCCCCGAAGCTGGCAAGAACGATGTCGCCCGCGATAGCTGCAGCCGAGTCATTAAACCGTACGTCCATTCCATCGCCGAGATCAGTTCGCCAGTGTTCCTCGCCAGTCGCGGCGTCAAGAGCGACGAAGGCAGCGGTCTCCTCGAACGTCCCAACGTAGAGATAGCCATCCTGGATGACGGGGGACTTTCGTGCGACGAGATGCTCCTCGAACGTCCACCGAACGGAGACAGAATGGGTTGGTCCCCGTGCGTCTGTATACCCAGTATTTGCGGGATCGCCTCGGCCGAGTGGCCATGATCCATTAACGGGCGCTGTTTCCGATGTACCCTGTCCCGTCAAAGTAGAGAGCCCAGTGACCCCGGCAAAGGTGCCACAGGCGGCGAGCAATTGCCGACGAGAGAGGTGACTGAGAGTCATACGAAACGTTCCAACCGGGAACTTTCATCTGAGCCTTGTGACGTGCATTGCATCGACTCTTCAGCAATTATGACTGTTCTCGTTGGAAGATGAGCAGGAGTGTCTTGGTCGCTACAACCTGTGCTCATCGGAACAAAGAGTGGATGATTCAATGCCGATAGATGCATACCGTCCGCTATGTTCATGGTGGCATAAGTTTTCTGATACCTATAGGTTCTGTTTACGTCTTCTGTAAGTGGAAGTAATGGGTTCTACAACTTCAATTTCAAAAATGGTCTACGTATCAAATCAGTTAGTGAGCATTCGTCCGATACGATACCCAATCACGCCGAGTGGCATCCCAACGATGAACCCAATGAATGTGAGTGTGCCAATGGCCATAAGCGATGGACTAGCTTCCATCCCCGTCTCAAGCGTACTGAATCCTTGTGTGAACAACCGGAGACCTACACTAGCGCCGATACCACCAGCGATGACCGCCGCAGGTGCTCCTCGGGCACGATAGCCAAGTATTGCAGCCACCACAAGTCCAATAGCGGCAGGCACCGGTGAAAAAGCGACCGATGAGGGCATTGCGGACACTGGGAGTACTGTCCAAAGGACAACAATCCCTAGTGCGAGGAAACCCCAGAAGAGCAGTAGCCCGTACTGATTTCGATCAACGCGAAGGTGTGAACGCACTGATTCGCTACCGGACGGTGAGCTCCCGCCGAGAGCGTAGCCGAGTGGTCCGACAACCAGCACTACCACTCCGAGAGTATACCATGCAGAACTTCGTACCGCGCGAATTGCGAGGTCTAGGGAGACAGGTTCGAGGATGGCAGTCGATGCAGCGTTAAGGGCAAATACAGGGAGGGCGGCTGCGAAAATTCCAACAAGTACGCCACCCTCGTAACGTCCGACAGCGACCGCGAGGAAGAACCCAACAACTGCAGCGAGAAGTGAAAGTTCTGGACCAAGCAATATCGTTGGAGAGACGAATCGCAGGATTACCGCCAGTCCAGCGATCACAAGTCCAGCAACCAACGCTCGTACGCTCGTCCGAGGATGGTCGCCAAGAATGAGGGTGCGTGGGAGGGTCGACGTGCTCATGGTTACAAACACTGCATAAGCGACCTTAATATTTCCTCAGACTAGTCAATTGAGATTGTACATTAGAACCGAAGTATTCACCAGCACGGATGTAACCGACCGCCATGCATTGAGAACAGCAGTCTCAACTTCTGCTCAAGGCTGGAATTCTGTGACCATCCTCATTAATAGCCGCGTACCAACTGTTTCCTGCATGCAACGACTGAATGCACTCTTTCGGCCTGTCGATCGATATGCGGATGCTGTCTCTCCCAAAACCCACGGTATAGTAGCCGTTGTGTCGTTGTGTACCTTTATCGGGGTGATTGTTCTGGGGTTCGTCCCGGTGACACGCCAGATAGAGATGTCCGGCTATTCCACCTCGGATTTGCAAGACGCGACGAACCGGGCGGAAGTAGACACGATACTGCAGGCTCTGGAGCCAGTCATGGATCACGTTATGCTCCTATCGGTTCTCGATTATATCTTTATTCTGGCTGGGTTCTTCCTGTTTTTCTCACTCTACTCGATCATCCTGAACACGCTGGACAGCCACGACAGGCTGGTACTGATACCGAAGATCGGAATGACCTTGACGATCTTCTCTCGACTCTTCGATTCCCTGGAGAACCTCTGGGTTATCCTGATCTACACAAATCCCGAAGACTACGCGACCGTCCTGATCAGCCTTATGAGCGCCTCTGAAACGGTGAAATGGACGCTCGTCAGAGTTGAATATCCCATGCTTGGACTGTCCATCGTGCTTGTACTATTGATACGGTTCACCTCACTGTTCGACGGTCATTCGGAACATCTACGGTAGCATCCAGCAGCATCTCTCCCGAGATACCCCCACGGAGCTTGAGCCCCACACCGTGAGTGAATGCATTGAGAGAGCCAGTCCCAACTTCTGTGAGCGAGGACAATCAATGCGCGCCGTGTGGGTTAGTATATTATACTAACTACGGGTTCCACTCGAAATACGTCGCACGCACGTCTGACTGAATCCTATATGAATCCAAGCGTATTCACAGACCAACTCAATGAAGAACATGACCGTCCGGCTTGAAAAAGACGAAATAGAGGAGTTGGAGAAAGAAGCGAAGAAACAAGATGAATCCAGAAGTGAATACGTCCGTCAAATCATCCGCAATCGTGATTCAACGCAGTCAGCACTGGATTCAGATGCTGAATCCGCTTTCCTGAGAGAGGCTCTATCCCGGCTTGAAGGCGAAATTGAGCGATTGCACGAAGAAAATGACCGACTGACGCGACAACTCGAAGCCGATCCGGTCCCGGCGGTTGAAGATAGTAAGGAGACGTCACTACTCACACGTGCAAAGTCGTGGATGTTCGGTCGATCAGAAGTGAGTGCAGATTGACCAAACAAGATCAGCGATTGATTTGTTTTCGCACGGCAGCAACGAATGCCTCACCATGGGATTTCTTTGCATGTCGAAGAATGTCCTGGAGCAGGTTCCTATTCAGCCCTTGTTTGCTGAGACCGCCTGCACGAGTTCATCAAAGCGTCCATCTACCTCACGCACCGTGCTCTGCCTATCATCGGACTGCTCGGATGGATGGGACTCATCAGAGAGAGACTCGCTCTCGTCGTCACTCTCACCGCTCTCAGCGTCGAACATAGACGAAATGTTTACAACTAATCCCGTATCCGGCGCGTCTTCGTAATCGTATTCCTTTGCGAGATTTGCCTTTTCGAGAAGATCGACGTCTGTTTTGATGATTGCCGGAACGTGTACGCGGACGGCTTTCGTGCTATTTTCCTCCGTCTGAGTTTCTGTGAACCCGTCTTCGTCGGCTATTTCGTTCATGTATCGACGAACCGTATCGGCACGTACAGACTCGGCAATACCGAATACACGCTTGCGTATTTGTTCTGCAGTCAACCGGTATGTTCCTCCCAGATCGGCGTGCATCGCGAGTCGGACGAGTGCAACTTTGATCCCCTCTATTTTGTCATCCTTCGAGAGGTCCGCGAGCTCGTATCCTGCCTGAAGACGGTCGTACTTCGGTCCGTCCAAAATACCGGGCAGCCCAAGGTTTTCCATTCTCTGGATAGCCTGCTCACGCGGCATATACACGTCCTTCGTCGTCGGACTCTCCACGTACTCAACCGTGTCATGATCGAGGACTCTCTGAATTAACTTCTCGCGAGTCTTTTGCGTCTTCGTCTGTGGCTGCATCTTCACGGCCGCAACGAGGTCGTCACGCTGTACCGGATACCCGTTATCGAATTTATCCGAAAGCTCCGAACGGATACGAGCAACCTTTTGCTCGACCGAGCTCGCATTGCCACTCTTGCACCGCGCGAATAGATCGATCCGCTTCACCTTCCGGCGCAGACGGTCACGCCGACCATCGGTAACGAACTCGAAAAGAATACGCGAGAGATACTCGCCTTTCGTGTCTGTCTCAGGCGCACGTTCCGCATAATCCTCGTTAAATAGAGTCTCAATTGATTCTCGCACGTCGCGAGCGAAGCGCGTCTTCTCGTCGGGTGCTACCGACAAATTCGAAAACAAAGGGTCTTTTTCTTCGTTGTCGTCGCCACCAAGTGCGTCCATAGCATTGTGGATGAGATCTTCAATCTCCGCGTTCGGATCTTCATCGCACCACTCTTCAATCGCATTCTCAACCACAATCCGCACGTAATAGTCCGACTCAGACGCTTCGACGTCGTATCTGTCTTGGACGTATTCGTGAACTCGTTCGATTGCTCGTTCGAATACGAACAAATCGATGTGCCCCGTGCCACTCATCGAAACCACCTCACGAAGGGGACTGCTCCCATTGGCCAGTGGGAGTACCCCCCCTCACTCACACTCACTAGTGTGAGTACAGTACTAGTGGTAGCAGGGTAGCCGGGTCCATGGACCCGGCTTAGGGCGTCGGTAGGCCGACGCCCTCGTGTGATTTCACGGTTCAGCGTGTCCTTCTCGCGGCTGCCGACACCTTCGCGTGAATGACGACGGAGAAAAATAACGCCGTTCGTTTTCAAATCGTCCGGCGTGATGCACCGCTGGTTAGTTTCGGCCTCGATGTCGTTGTATTGTGGATATCGCGTGTAGTGTGTCATCGTGCATACGTCGCACGCTGACCCGTCTCAGAGTCACTCAGGCGGACAAGAGGGTATACCTGCAGGTGTACACCCGAACAATTTTGTCCATTGAGCAAGAAACAACATTTGTACGTTCGTCGGAAGGTGTGACGGGTGTTGGAGCACCCAATAACTTCCGACGGAGTTGTCATTTCTTGGCGCTGATACTTGCCTAGCTTAGCTGCCTGTCTCTTACCGATGGTAGAGCATCTTTAACCCATTCTTCATTTGTCAACCACCAGTGATTCGATACGAATCGTTGCAACTGGTGTTTTTCATCGTTCGTATTGCCAACTGGGTCGTCAGGACCACTACGGACTCCCGAAAGCTTCTGAGTAGGTCCGTCCGCCACTTCGAAGTGGTCCATCACATTTCTTCTATCTCCCAAACACTCAATTAAGTATTTCGCATATGGACATTCTATGTCCATACCAGGTCATATTACATCCATAACGCTTACTTCGGGGCATATTACATCCATAACTAGCTACTAACTCATGGTCTCCCGCTCCCTTCACCAAAATTGGCCCACACAAGTACTCACGACTGCTAGCGAAATTCTCCGCACAATCACCCCGACAACCTTCCCTGCGCTCGTACTCATTGAGAGCGATACAGCAACGACCCAGACAGAAATTGCGAACACGATCAACCGACATCAATCAACTGTCTCAAGCCATTTCCAATCGCTAGCGCTCGAAACCGCTGATATTTCGCTGATCGAGAGGGAGAATCGTAGCTATGTTCTCACAGACACTGGGAACGAAATCCTTGATCGTGTCATCACCACCCTTCAAAACCTTGGGATCAAACTGGATGCCGTTGAGTGGGGGTCCACATCCGATAAAGAACAAATCGGGGCCTGTCTCGCGCCGCTCTATGGGTCGCGGAGCGTTGAACCATTTCTCGTCTTGGATTCGGTCTCTACCAGAAGTGGACCAGGTGGCCGCCGGCGTGATCTGCAGTCTGCCAAGGTCGAGACGGTCAATCGTGATGTCGAAAATCGCCTCCACAAGATGGATCAGACCACATCAAACTACCAAATCAAACAGATCATCGATCGCTTTGTTGAACATGATGCCCTCACATGTGATGACGACCGTCTTATCCTGACAGAGAAAGGCCAACAGCACGCGGATCTCCTAAATCACGTTGCGGAAGTCGTCGCAAATCAAGTTGTGACTGAGCAGAGCGGGGAGTATGCCTCGACTGACAGCATCGACGAAGCCGTGCTTCAGCTCCGACGCGACCGTATCGCAACGGCATGGAGCCTAGAGAATGACGACCCACAATTGGTTGATAACTCCCACTTCTATCGGCATGTGAAGCGAATCGACTTTCTTGACCGACCAGCCGACGAGTGGAACAGTTTCCGCTGGATAACTGTCGAGAACGCCGGAACAGAGCCAACGAATTCGATCACCCACAAAGAAAGCGGCGAGAACAAGATCACATTCGACGACATCGATCCACTCGTGTTTGTCGATGACCGTGACGGCCAGCGACTGGAAGTCAACGATCTCACCGAACAGCAGCCAGCATTTGAACAGAAATTAGAGTTCCTCTTTCCCCAGCCACTTCCGCCGGGTGACAGCCTGACGCTTTACTATCGACTCACCTGGCCGAACGAGTTGGCACACTATGCGACGTACAATCAAAGCATCTCGCTCACACGCTACAATCACGGTGTTGGTGAACTCCAATTTGGAATTGTTGATAAAGCGAACCACGTTGGGGTTGAGTGCCAGCAATTTCTCGGAGAAGAAGACGACCTCTGGGGATCGATCTCCAGCACACCAGACTACTTTGTGGCTGATGAGCGTCCTGCGTTGGAGCCGATTCATGGCGAGGGATATCAAGGCTACCTCTACACCATTCCATCACCCGATTATCCCGCCTACCGAATCTGTTATACCCCAGTGGAATAGATTGCATTCAACAATGCGATCGATGAGAAATGCACATCCCCTGAATCGGATCCATTCTCGCGCAGGAGGGCACACAAATGGGTGACTTCGATGGGACGCCGAGTTTTTACACCAGTGATGAAACATTTGAGAAGTACCTTGGACAGACGTCGTACTACGAGGCATTACAAAAGAACGTTGTAGAACTTGTCTCTCATGCAGCTCCTGACCGAATACTCGAAATGGGATCTGGAACAGGGCAAACCTCTGTCCGATTGGCTGAAGAAATGCCAACAACAGAGATACTCGGTATCGATAACCGAGCGACAGTCACCGAGGTTTCACGGAATAACGCGAAAAAACTCGGGGTGTCAAACCTATCGTTCGAAACAGCCGATATGACCGAGTACGTGAAAACAGTCCCCTCACTCCCGGAAATCGTGGTGCTGTTGTATTCCTTCCACCACATCCCCGATCCACTTGACCAGAAAGTCGACTTTCTCGAAGATTGCTATACGGCCTTACCTGAGGGAGGCTACGTCTGTATCGCTGAGACGTTCTTGAAGAACGATGCTCGTGATGCAGCGGCCAACCGTGAGACTCAGATACGGTGGGCAAATCGGGGTGTCGAGGCGTTTGCGTCCACGTTTTGGTCCGCACTCAACGGTATCGACCCGGCTGCCATCGAACACGCCAAGGAGGTCGGCGATTTCTCCCGAGAGCATGAGTTAGAAGCCGGTGATAATGTCCTCACTCGTGATGATGAATACTTAATCAGTATGAAATGGCTCGTCGACCATGCCCAAAGCGTTGGCTTTGATGTCCTCCTCGCAGAGCCAGTGAATGCAGTTGGTGACGGGATCGTTCTCCTTCGAAAGTAACCTATGCACACTACCATCTGAGACACATACAATGACAAACGACCATCCGTTGGCGGCACAAAACGTCCATCACGTTGGAATCACCGTTCCTGATCTCGATGAGGCAGTTGACTTCTTCGTTGATGCGATTGGGTGTGACTTGCTCTATCGGAAAGGACCGTTCGGAGATTCCGATGGTGATTCGATGGAGCGACGGTTGGATGTGCATCCTGATGCGACAGCCTCGCTTGCAATGTTGCGATGCGGTCCAACGATGAATCTAGAGTTGTTTGAGTGGGACACTCCCGACCAAGACGATATACCACCGAAAAACTCCGATATTGGAGCGACGCATCTCGGCCTCCAGGTAGAGGATATCGACGTAGCAATAGATGGATTGGGAGAACGAGACGACGTCACGATGCTTGATGGTCCGCAGACGAACGACGGCGGGCCAACGGAGGGTTTGACCTACATATTTTGTCGCGTAGAATGGGGTCTGTACCTCGAACTCCTCGAAGCGCCCGAGAGAATGCCGTACGCTGACGATACTGACGAGCGACTATACGGTCCCGCGCCCTCGTGGAGCCACAGGCCCGAACACTCGGACTGAACAACCCGTTTAGGGAGTAGGGGAAGTTCTCATACTCTCCTACGTACCACAAATTCCGGGGGTTCTACCAGTATAGCCTTATTCAGACTCGGTTACTGACGGAATATCAAGGCGGTCAGCAAGTTCGTCTTCAGAATCGATTAGCAATTCAGCTGCGGCCGCCCAAAAATCGCGATGCTTTTCGATTCCGCCTTGTCCTGCAAGCTTTGACCGAGCGTCGAATCGTTCATACATACCGTTTAGGGCATCTGCTCGATCACTTCCAACAGCCATGTAAATCCGCTCTTGATTGCGGCTTGCGTTTGGATCTGGATCGGGTCCCGGCGACGAACCCGTATTACGCGGGTTACTCGAGTTATCTGAGCTACTCGCGTTATGTGTCTCACTTGCTGAACCCGCGTTATTCATCTCCTCTGTGGTAGGCGAGTTTGACGAATCACTTGCTGAAGAGGAGGGTGGCTCAGGAGAGATACGATCCTCGAATCGCTTACCCAGTTCATTTTGACTGTCGTCACTCATTGATACACCTCCAGGTGTTCTGCAATTCGATGATACGCGTTACGTAGCTCATCAATTTTCTTACGATCCCACGGGTAGTCGCCTAACTCGGGGTTGTAGCTAAACACTGTTGAGTGATTCTCGATTGCGTGTTCAATCGCACTCCGATCTGGAATCTCAAAAACGAAATCTTCGCCGAAAGTCTGATAGAACCAGTCTCGTGTTTCAGTGACGACAGAACCTTGCGCAGGGACTTCGTTCAAGACGGCTCCAAGCGTCCGAATGGAATACTTCTTCGAGTCACCGTCTGTGAATCGATCTTCAAGCGTGTCAATCTCGTCAAACAGAATTTCCAGCGAATCTCTCGCGATAATGTTTGGGTTGGCTGGGAACAGGACGTTCTCAGTTGCGATTAATGCACCATCCGCTAGAGGGCCGAGGTTTGGCGGTGAATCAACGAGAACGAAATCATAGTCATGCTCGTACCGATCAAGTGCCATTCGGAGTGCTTCGATACCGCGTGTCTGAGAATGCAGATGCTTCTCTAAACGGAAGTTCCGAATATGTGCTGGAATAAGATCGAAGCCTTCCGGGCCCTCATGAGCGGCACTATCGACGTCCCAATTAGAAACAACGAGTTGGTCAAGGTCGTCTAACGTTAGATCTCCAAGATCGGCAAGTACGTCGAATAATGCAGGGGCGTCACTTTGTCGGTAGCGATCTCGAAGCCCAAGCTTGAGTGTTGTGCCGCCCTGGGGATCAGCGTCGAGGACTAGTACTCGGTGACCGCGGTCAGCAAGTGCTGCAGCGAGGTTTTTCGTCGTTACAGTCTTTCCAACACCGCCTTTTTGCTGAGAAACGGCAACTCGAAGCGTCATACAACCACCTCGTAACCCGTGTAACACGGGTTAGTCGAGTTATTCGAGTTGGTCGAGTTACTATGGTTATTCAGGTTATCCATATACAGCATGTTATTCGCGTTAACCATAAAATTACGGGTTAGAGATGCGAATGAAGGCGTGCTTCAGACAGTTGGTTTGAGGGTTAGTATACTAAACTAACCAGCATGGTAGCTCAATGAAATGAGCACCACCTGTTGCACTCAACAAGACGGTGCTACTCGACATATGGGTGTTATTAGCCCAGTATCTGACAAACGGCGACAGTATAAAACAAACAAGTCGGCAAAGGGAAGAAGAGGCTTGTTTTACGGCTCACCCAATGTTCTTCGGAACTTCTGTACGAATGAACGACTGGCAATATCGGCCAGCCTCCCTGACTCCCCATCCTCATTTTGGATAACAACTTCACGAGCAACAGTATCGTCAATACCGCCCAGTTCGTACTTTCGGTAGCTCCCGCCGGACTTACCTTCGTTGCTTTCCTCATAAGCAAGAAAATCGCGGACTAAGAGATCGGAGACGCGTCGACGAAAACTCCGAAGAGAAAGAGTATCAGTGTCTGCTGCTTCTGCCACCAAGGAATAGGCCTTGTAAATATCCTTACTACGGAGAGGTGGATAGCCAGCATCCTCAAGTTTCATCACTGCCATCATCGTCAGTTTGCCCTGAATAGGGAGTTGTCGTATTTCGTCTGCTGTCCGTCCTTGTTCCTCGCGTTGACGAGCTTCACGGACATCTTGCTCAGAGATAACGTCGCCATCGCGCTCACGACATGATTTCCCAGAGAGGTACATAAGAGAGAGTGCATCGCGAGCACTGCCAGATTCCTGCGCAACAAGTGCCGCAATCAGCGGGATGACATCGTCGCCCAAAACGCCGTAGTCTGTTACTCCTCCTTCTTCGTGATACTCAACCCCAACGATACCTTTCGTAGCGCGCTGATACAGGATCTTGCGCAAGTCGTTTGCGTCATAAGGGGGAAACAGAATCTCCTCATCACACAAGCTATCCTGGACACGGGCGGACAGGCCACGTTTGAACGAGAAACTATTACAAATGCCGACAACACCGATTTTCGTTTTCTCTGGAGGGACGTTACCATTATCATTACACCGAGGTAACGAATAAAGGATTTCGTCATCGGACCCGATCGAGTCGATCTCGTCAAGAACAATAACGCAGTGAGTTGCATCTATTTCACGGAGATGGCGATAAAGAGTATTATAAACGTCACCAGCAGGAACACCAGTCGTCGGAAAACGGTTAGCCTCTGTCCGGAATTTATTGATGAGATTGGCCCCGACCTGATAGGAAGTGTTGAGCTGCTTGCATTCGAGGGTTATTACTCTGACTGAGATCTCATCACCATTGACCGAGAGGTCGTTTGCATCCTCGATCAATCGATCCATCACGAGTTCTGTCCCTTTTGTTTTCCCTACGCCCGTTTTGCCATAGAGAAATACGTTCCGAGGTCGTTTTCCTCGGACAATCGGCTTAAACGTTTGTAGATATTCGTTTAGCTCCTCATCACGAGCTACCATCTCCTCAGGAGTATAGGAATCTCGGAAGACATCTTCATCCAAAAATATTGGATCGTCTGCGGATAGATGGCCTAATCCCATGCGTGTCGTATCAGTCTAATTCTATATAAATCCCCCTGACCGTAGTGACAGGAGTATCGTGAGTTACAGCCGTTGCATAGTCCACCCCACTTTGGCAGGAGTTGTGAACTATGATCGCCACACGGTCAGCGAGTAGTCATCGATAGTCAGACACCCCACCTTGTCATGAGTAAATGGCCGCGAGAAGAGTTCTTAGACACGTCTTCCACGATATGGATCCCCCACACCCCCCACTTTGTCATGAGTAACGTTGTGTGAAGGGGGGTTTCTTCAGCGGTTGCGATACTACTTCTAGTAGGGAAAATTATTTACCCTGATAGAACAAACCATATCCGTAGTGTGAATACTCCAATTCAATTTGCTAGAAAGATCAACTCTAGGTTTTGATTTCGGCTACTTTCTCTTGATTTACTCATGACAAAGTGGGGTGGGGGTGATCGTCAGTCCGTGGAACTCTGGAATGAATGTAGGATTATCGTGCCTCTCACCGATCTCGTCAGAATCGACTGGGTATGTCTAATTTATAGCTCACTGGTTTTGAATACTCGTTCCAAAACAGACCAATCGATAATCGCAACTAAATGATTGGCTCCACAACAACGTGTTCGTGCTGCAGATACGGCTTCTTCGCACGCCCATCCGTCTCAAAGCTGACAACGCCATGGCGGGCTAGCGTTTCGAGGTCACGACTCACTTGCCCCTTATCACGGTCGAGTTGGCGTGCGAGATTACGAACTGACGCAACCTCATTCTCGGCGAGATATGTAATGAGATCGCGTCGTTTTGGAGTGAGGATTTCAGCCGCGCTTTCGTGGCTCAGGACATGGACGCCTTCCATTCCACCGCGAGCAAGCGCTCGTGCCATCTGTTTTCGGCGGTCACTGGGCGTCATCTGTCGTAGGATTGATCGCTGGAAGCTCCTTTGATTGTGCAACGTCAATGAGCTTCTTGTCCGCACAAACGAACGTGAGATCTTCTACGTTGGTCGCTAGCGCACGTGCAGCCGAGAGTTGAAGACTGTCGAGTGTTCGAAGATCATCCTCAAGAATGAGCTCAAACGCATAGTCGAACAGCTGTTCGCCCAAGGGAACGATCTGGAAATCTGCGAGAGCTTCGTCGAAAAACGCTGCAAGGAGTGAATCTACCTCCTCGCGAGAGATTGAGTCTCGATTCTGCTTTCGACGAAATGCAGAGACCGTTTCGATGACTGCAAGTGAGGTGATGAGGATGGTATTCTCGGCTGGTTCAATTATCGTGTCGACCATCTCTGTCCCCTGTTCGTCGTAGTAACGCTTCACGAGGGCAGACGTGTCGAAAAAGTAAGACGGCATTTGTTGGTTAGAATCGTTCGTCGCGGTCTTCAGAAACGAGATCAGAGACGGGTTTTCCTGCTGCTACTCGCTCTCGCGTTTCCTTTAGATCATCGGGGGCCTGATGCTCGGCGAGGAATGCTTTCATCCGGGCTTCGAGCGGCGTGTGCTGCGACTGCTTGAGCAGTTCTCGGCCCATATTTTCCAGATTCTTTTTCGCAGCGTCACTCATACTCACTAGTCGTTTCTCAATCGGTATACCGTTTACGTCTATTACTCGGGAAGAGCACGGAAGCTCTCTCCGAGTTACTCCAATGAACTTTATCTTTGGTGTGCTCTCGAGGATTGTTGTCTGTCGTACTCGAAGGGACGTGGTTACCATAATATACTCGCTACTACCCGTTCGCTCTCAGACCTGCTCACGCCGAATCGTCACGATGTCTGCTGCCACACGCTCCGATCCTTCTGCGGCAATCACGAGCAAATTTGGCGCTGGTGTGTAGGGCGCTTGATCATCGACATGGAATCCTGCATCTGCAGCACCTGGGAGTTGCACCTGATAGCCATTCCCTGCGATTTGGAGCGAGGCGTTTGTAACGCGGTGGATCGAGACGGTGTCGAGCGCTGCGGTGGTCGCGAGTTCGACCATATTCTCGTCTGTGATGCGGTCGATGTCGGCGACAAGCAGGAGACCGTCGAATGCAAATACGCGAATGTCCGCGAAGCGGGTGGGCTCGTTGTCAGCTTCTTCGACGAGTCCAGCGGTTCTGGCTGGCTTTGTGACCTGGAGAGCGAGGCCATCGCCGGACCGTTTGATTTTGTTGGGCATTGGTGGTTAGTATGAGATACTAACCCAAGAAGATTCGCCTTGGTAGATGCGTTCTCGATTCGGCGTTGATGGTGAGAAGTGGGGGAATTCATCCTTCCAGGTGGTATCCTGTGTACTTACCTGTACAGCTCTCAAATCCAGAGATAGCAATGAGTTCGAATGGGACGTCGCCACTCACCCCACTCGCGCAGGAGGCGCTCGACGCGCTCGCGACCGCCCTTCCGGATGCGGGAGAGCTCACGTACGAGCAAGCGTATGCAATTCTCAACGACGAAGAGGATCTTGAGCGCCCTGCTGCCGAGGATATCATCGAACGGCTCTACATGAAAGGCCATCTCTACGAGGTTGAGGGGAAGCTCCGACTCACCGATTACTGATTACAAAAGTGAGCAACTGTGGGAGCATGCTGACTGCTACCATCGGTTTCGTCTGTGGGTTACTACAATCAATATTTGTGTTACCGGAACGCGTTTTATTCCACCGTCCGATGCTCTAACTGCGCTCTCACACCTGGTCAAGACAATTTCCCGACGCCATCATGCGGCGCTGACGGTCTGGCTGGTTGTGAGAGCCCTGCCTACGGCTTTCCTTACCTTTCTCCGAGTGAGCGTTGGTGGAGACTGTGTTTTCGGAAAATCCAATCGGAAACGATTCAACAGGGCCACTGACGACCGATTCTCTCGGAGCTTTCTGAGATCTGTCCCAGATAGGCAGTTCTGAATGTAGAGGTGCGAATTCGCTCCAAACTGACGGTAACAGAACCTCGAGTCTTACTTCATAGTTGGTGGCCAGCACGATCAGTACTCATACTGGATTCCATCGACATTTCATCTATTGGAATATTCGGAATCGACCCTGGCTTGCCTAAGAGGATCTTGGTGGTCATGGTTACTTGCAATGATGCAAAGCAGCCAAATCACGACGGGATGGGACGAGTATCGCCGAGCACTTCGACCGGCTGATCAGTTGGTTTTCGATCGACTCTTCGAGTATGCCCAGCTGCATACCGATCCCAGCACGGTTCACAAGCCCCTGTTCGTTGAAACACCGATTCTGATCTCGATATTGCTCGAACAGCAGATCCAGATCGACGACTTGGAAGAACGGCTTGATCACTTAGAAGACGATTTGAACGGCCAGGGATGAGCCGATGGTGTACAAAATCGACTACGTCGACGGCGACGTGCTCAGATGGTCGGTAACTGAATCCGGGGTAGAGTGTGAAGTCGGTGAGTCGTATACACCGACGATTTACGTGTCTGTGCATGATGGCGGCGACTTTTCGACGGCGCGTGCTGCACTCCGAGACCATCCTTCCGTTGTTCGGGTTTCTATCGTCGATGAACGCGTGAGCTTCCGGCACGACCCTGAGCAAGTACTCCAGGTGGACGTAGTCGACCTCAAGGCGGTCAACTCGGTGGCACGAATGGTGAGCAAGTGGGGCTCGCCTGGTGAGTATCGCTGCTACAACGTCGATTTTTCGCGGGAGTTCCGCTACTGTCTCGAAGAAGGTGCTGATCCATTGCCGACCCGCGAACTCTCACAGATGCAGCTTGCCGTCTCGGAGACGGAACTCGCGAGTGAGAGAGTTACTGAACTCACGGTTGACGATGAGACGGTGACTGGGAGTGGCGAAGACGTGTTAGCAACATTGTCGGCTCGTGTGGAGTCGGTTGATCCGGATGTTCTCTTCCTGAATACGAGTGACCTCATTCCAGTTCTTTTCCAGCAGGCTGATCGGCTTGACGTGGAGTTCCAGCTTGGACGACGGTCGGGGTGGCAGCAATTGGCGGGAGAATCGACGTACGAAAGCTACGGACAGGTCGGACACTCTCCAGCACGCTACAATCTTCCTGGACGGGTGATCATCGACGGCTCGAACACGTTCATGTGGAATCAGACGAACCTGGATGGCTGTCTGTATCTCGTCGAGCAGTCGGGCAAACCACTACAGGAGTTAGCGTGGTCGTCGATCGGGAACATTCTGACCGGGATTCAGATCCAAGAAGCACGGGAGCGAGATGTCCTTGTGCCGTGGCGTTCGTGGCGCCACGAGAAGTTCAAGACGATGCGCCAATTGCACGACGCCGATCGGGGTGGGTTCACGTTTGCGCCGGATGTCGGGTTACACGAGGACGTTCACGAACTCGACTTCTCCTCGTTGTATCCGAATATCATCGTCACGCGGAACGTGAGTCCGGAAAAGATTCGGTGTGAGTGCCACGCTGGGCGGGAAGACGTGCCGGGTATCGGGTATTCGATTTGTGACGAGCGGGGGTATCTTCCAGATGTGCTTGAGCCGTTGATCGAGGATCGAGATGCGATTAAAGCCGAGATACGAGAGACGGAGGATGAAGAGCGTCGCGACGAGTTGGAAGGCCAATCGAGTGCGATCAAGTGGATTTTGGTGTCGTGTTTCGGCTACCAGGGCTTTTCGAATGCGAAGTTCGGACGGATCGAATGCCACGAGGCGATCAACGCATATGCCAGAGAGATTCTGCTGGAGACGAAAGCAGTGCTCGAGGAGCATGGATGGCGCATTGTGCATGGTATCGTCGATAGCGTCTGGGTGACACCGATCGACGGGGAGGAACAGACGTCGCTGTCTGCGCTTGCATCGGAAACCTTTGAACAGGTGGAGATTCGGCTTCGAGAGAGATGCCGTATTTCATTCATGTAGTCGCAGAAGGGGATCCTGATCCAACTGCGACCGTTGCCACATTTATGAGTACAGATGTTATCACGACTACCGCAAGTGAATCCATCCAAACTGTAGCGGACCTGATGATTGACCATGGTTTTGATCACATCCCAGTCGTCGACGAAGAAGCGGTCATTGGTGTCATCACGACGACTGACTTAACGGCATATCTTTCTACTACACAGGATCCAAGCCCAACATAGGTGGCATATCGGTCGTTAAAATTCGGTGAGCGCTTGGCGAACAGTAACGTTCCACACGATGGCGAACAGAAGTCGGTATTCTGACGATGTCGTTCAGATAAACGAGTGATGGAGTTAGGACCGAAAACAGCACAATGGTTGTTCAGTCCTCGAACACTTCATTGTATTGATCGTAATGGATCGTCAGCGTTCCGGGGGTGGGATGTCTGGCTGCGTTGCGGATGGCCTCGAACTGGCTTCGTCTCCATCTATTTCTCGTGTTTCTTCCCGTAACGCGTCATAAACCCGTTCCACAAGGAGCCTGATTACTTCTGCGTCGGATTTTGAATCGATTTCGAAGACGGCCTCGTAATGGGTCATGTAACTAGTTGGTGCTCCAATGGGAAAACCCAGACCCTACAATCGGTGACAAAGAAAGCTCTCCCTGAGTACTGCTTTCTCGTAGGATCGAGCCATCGGAAATGCTGTACAAACGTTGATTGGTGTCCCACTCCTCTAGATTGTATGGCCGAATTCCCAGACGAAAGACAGCTCGTACTGAGAGCACGCTCCCAATTGGAACAATGGACGAACAGTGCCCGGACACAAGCATATAGTGACTTGTTCGAAGGCGATGCTCCACTCCTTCCCCCCGAGGAATTGCAACAGCTCGATGCGCTCGATTCTGTAATGGAACGGAACGGTGGCGATGGCGTGTGGGGCACCGATCAGTACGGAATCCACACAGGGGGAACCAAAAGTTCGGACAGTTCGATCGGAATTGTTTGTGTGTACCATCCCCAAATCACCAAAGATTCCGTGCTTCAGGGAGACGACGGTATCGATGACGAGACCGAGGAGAAATTCAACGCAGCGCTCTGGCAATATAGCGAACGCGTTGCGACACTCATCGAAGAACGACTTAACGAGTTCATCCGCCAAACGCAGAGCTAGCTCTGTGTTCAATTTAGTCTCCTGAATGTGATCGGTTCATCGACGATTGGAATGGCCTTCCCAGCCAACGCCGCCACAAACGGGACGAGAAACGACGGCAATCAGTACGACACCGCTCATCTTTCCTGCTCGTGGGTCGATCGCCACTGAGACGAATACATTTGTATCTTCGATCACCGCTACTCGGAGCCTTGTTGGATTCAGTTACGTTTGGATCGCTCATGTTCTGGCGTGAGGTTGAGAAACACGTCGTCTTCAGCACCACACTTTGGACAAGCATGCACGAAGTGGAGGCCGTCCTCATCGCGCTTTTCGATTCGCCATTCCGACCGAGATCGTGCTTCGTCCCCACACACCGAACAGCGTTTGGGATGATCCTGTAGATATGTTCCCATGAAATCGATGAACGATTTCGTTCCATGACGGTATTTCGGCATCTCTTGTCTGTACGGTGAGCTCGCGTATCAATGCATTTCATCCGCTTGTCCTTCAGAGGTACAGAGTACCTGATTCAGCCCTGCTTTGAGAGCAAGCGACTGGTAATTACCCCGGATCGTGTGGTCACCTTGTACTGGAGGTCGAGAACGCTATGCGCCGAGCCACCAGCCGTAGAGTTGCTCTTGCTCCTCGGTGTCCGGATGCTTCTTCGATTGGCCGTAGGTCTTGCCTTTGAGGAGTTGGCGTTCGACTGCATTTGCCGCGAGACGAAGTGCGTGGGTGGCGCCGTAGCCCTCCCCTTTGGCAGTGAAGTAGCCACGGTCAGTGACGAGGCGAATCCGTGCCAGCACTAGTGGCACCCCTCGGCTCTTCTCTTTGTGCTCATGCAGTTCGATACTGGCCTTGAGTACGTTCATTTCACCATACTTCGAGGTCACGCCGTCGATTAACGCGGAAACGTCGTCATAGTCCATCTCATCGAGCAAATCGAGACCGAACACCTGCACGGGGCGCCGTTCGTCCTGTTCCCACGTGAGCGCCTCAATGACGTCCGTCTTTGTGATGATTCCGACCGGTTCGTCAGTCTCGGTATCCGTGACGACAAGTGAGGAAATCTCCCGATCGAACATTGTTTCGACTACCGCATCGAGTGGTGTGTCTCGTTGGATCGTCGCAGCTACATCGGACATCAGGTTCCGCACCGGCAGATCGAGCATCCGGTCGGAAGCACCGTCACGTTCACCGAAGCCGCCGCGGCCACTGAACTCGTCTGATGAACCACCCTGGCTCTTGTTCCCGCCGCGTGTCGTGAATTCGATGACATCGTACAGACTCAGTATGCCGACGAGTTCGTCATTGTCAATGACTGGGAGGTGTGCGATACGTGCTTCTCGAAGCGTGTTGAGGGCTTTTCCCATCGTAGTCGTCGGGGAGACACTGATCAGCTTTGTTGTGTACGCATCGTCAACAGTCACCGCGTCGAGAAACGGGCTCACGGCCTCCAAGACGGCATCTGCAGTCACCACACCGAAGATGCGGTCTTTGTCCAGCACTGGGAGCGTCTTGGCGTTACTCCCGATCATGAGTCGTGCGACCTCACGGACATCTTCGGTTCGGTCGACGGTTGGGACATGTTGTACCCGTGAGCCAACCTTCGCCGAGGGTTGATTGGACGACGAGGCCAGTTGTCGGCGGCTGACGACACCGCGATACTCATCACCGTCCGTAACGACGACGGCGTCAAGTTCCTGATTCTCGAACGCACCGGCGACCTTCGAAAGGGGTGCCCCGATGTCGAACTCGGTGAACTGTGTTGAAACTATCTCAGAGATATCCATTGTGTACTCATTACTAAAGGGAACGTGGACGGTTATGCTTACCTCACCTTTTGATGACACGAGAGAATTGATTTTGAGAGGCGATTTAGGGTCACAGACTATGCCCTCGATATTACTTTGACTGCATCGTCCGTGTTTGTCGCCACTATCGGTGGTCGATTACACCGTTGTAATAGAGGGGATCGCGAACGTGACCCCCTCCGTTTCGCAGAAAATGACGCAGAAAAAGACGCACTCCACCGTAACCAACCGACTAGTACCACCATGTTTCACCGGCAATGCGGTGTGAATCTCGTGTGGTGGTGCCGCCCGAGTGGGGGTTCTGCGAACCCCCGTGATTACAACGCTATAATTAGCGTCCTCCGTTCCCTCCCGCGTTGGCTTTGTGTGCTCGCATCCATCCGGCTAAATCGGGATGGGCGAACGTGATCTCAATGTGGTGGCCACCGACACCCATCGCGTCGTCAATCGACAACGTCCGTGACTCTTTGTAGGTCACACCGGGCACACGTTCGGCCATCTCCTCCATGACGCGATAGCCGTCGTTCTTGTACGCACAGCCGTAATGCGTTGCAACCTCGCGATAGCCTAACCGTGCAACCATCACGTCATTCGTCTTTGCGACGTTCTTCGCGTGTTCGAGGACATTGAGGTACTTGTCCTCGACTTGCTGGCTCTCAGCACGCTTCTCACGGAAGTTCACGAGTTCAGTGTTCTGTTCCGAACGCTGGATCGTCTCGAAGAGCTGGCGGCCTGCAGTGGCTGCTCAATTGGAATTCGACTGCAGCAGTTGAATCCCACGTTCAACGATCGCATCGGTAATGAAGAGACTCGTCTCCGTTTGAAGAGCCCGCATAAGCGACGCTGCTTCATCGCTGGATACTACATTCCGATGGTACGCAAGTGCAACCACGCCAATCGAACCGTGGACTTCGATATTTTGGTCTTGAGCGAACTCTCGTGCTGCCAGGTCGTCGGTAAGAAAGACGACGTTGTCTCGCTTGAGGGCTACTGCCAGTGCCGCTCGCTCACCTGCGTCCAGTTCAGCACTTCTCCCGACGGGATCCGCAACCTCAATCCGTTCCCACTCACAATCTGAGAGCTCAGGTGGAACCCCTCCTTCCTCGAGTTCTGCATACACTGTTTCAGGAATTAGTAGCTCGTCGATTGCCGTCAGCAAGTCGAGTGCGTCGATTTCTGCAAGGTGGATAAGCGGGCCTGTATCCGCGACCGCAACAATCGTCACGCGTTGAGGCCCCAGTCGACATCCTCTTCAACGACTGCTGCTTCGCGATCTGCTCGCTGGACTTTTTCGAATCCAACCAGTTCAATCGTCTCCTCGCGAGATAGCTCACCGTCGATGTACTTCCCGAGGACGACGTTCTCCCACAGGTCTGCAATTCCCAGTTCAAGGGCTTGCTCGAAAACCTCCGACTCAGGAACTCCTCGTGCGTCGGCAATTTCACGGACACGATCGGAGATTTCAGCTGCCATAGTAGAGAATATGGGTCGCGTCACTTAAGCCTCATCGTCATTCCCGGTTCGACGGGCACAATCCCGGTTGATTCGATCACGCATTCCGACCACAGACACGGTGGCCGGTACAACCTCTCCCCCTCCCGCTGGTTTCTAACCGATAGATGCCGATACAACTGCCGTACTCACAAGTAGCCGTACTGAGTCCGTCCCGAACTGTGTCAATTCGGGACGTCCAATACCGCGTTCGTGGTGGTGTTCGTGTTAGATTCGTGTCCCTCTCGGGCGTGTTTTCGTCCCGACCACGCTACTCTCCGGCAACCCCGTCTGTGGCCGGATTATCGTCCGTGTCATTGCTCGTAACTTCTCCAGGTAGCTCGACATCCGACTTGAGCACGAGACGTGTCTCCTGGTAGCTCAATCCGTCCTTGGATCGCTGGCGCTTGATCTTCCCGAGACGGCCATTCGAGAGCTCATGCATCGCGTCCATCGTCCGGCGAGCGAGTTCCTGTGAGTATTTCTTGCTCACGCCGGACTCTTTCAGGCGAATCCATTCGGCGAGCTCTGACGCGTCTAAGTAGGAACGTATCTCACCGCTCCCTTTCGACCAGAGTGAGTAGCGACCAGCATCATCGCGTTCACGCCAGACCTTGCCAGCAAGTTCGTCGGGTTTTCGATTCGTGACGGACGCAAGCATCTCGTCGTCATAGCGGGAAAGTCGCTGAATCGGCAGGAGATCCGCCGTCGAATGGGCGACGGCACCACCGCGACCGAGCGCGTCTTCCTCACCAGGAAGGCGGAAGTAGGTGTTGCCATCGTCTTTTGTAATGCGTTCGAGTTTGTTGCCATCGACAGTGATCTGCTCTTTGTCGACGTTGTCGGCGAGCAGGTGGGCACCTTTCTCGAACTCGCGGGCTTGCAACTCATCGATACATTCGCCACAGGACTGCGTTTTGCGGGCAAGTGCTTTTCTGTGAGCTTTCGCTTTGGTTGCCTTGTCTTCTCTGGCATCGACTTGCTGTTCGAGGTTGTCGATCCGTTCGTCTTTTTCAGCGACTTCTGCTTCGAGATCGTCAACACGGTCGGTGAGCGATTGGACGTGCTTGGCGAGGTCGCTGACCGAGACATTTTCGAGAGTGGTAGCTCCGGACGTGGTGGGGTCACTCATTGGCGGGCACCTCCACTGTGGCCGCAGCGTTGTCTCCCGGCGTGGAGAGACGCGGCAGGTGGGCGATGGTAGTGAGCGTGCCGATACAACGGGTAGTCGTGTCAGTGGCGGTGTGGGTGTACTCGAGAACAGTCATGGCGGAATCGGGCTGACTGATGCAGTGGAAGGTAGTTTGCTGCAGTTCGTCCTGTGCAGTCGTGGTGATCGGTGGAGCCGTCAGAACGAGATGCGGTCCACAGTGTGTCGGTGGGTTCGTTGCTTTGACGGTACAAATCGTCCGTGGGAGATCAGTCGTGGTGATGCGAACGCTGTCACTCGGTTCGAGGTGTGTGACAAGTGCGTCAGCATCGCGAGGATTCAACGGCGTCGGTGCGTACCCACTCACGCCTGCTCACCTCCCGTCGGATTGACGATGCACTCGACAGTCGCGTACGTGCGCAACCACGCGTACTTCCCGGAGGGGGTGCGTCCGTAATGATCTAACTCTGTGTTGGCGTGTTCGTACTCGTCGTAGTAGCTGTACTGCAACCGGTACAGGTCGTTCGATGGCGTGGCGACGTACAGGACATGCTCACCGGGTTCGGGACCACGACAAGAGAGTGCGGGGTCTGAATGCTCACACTGATACACGATGCCTGTGAGCGTGCGCTTCTGCGTGTGGATCTGAATCGGGTCCGTACACGCTAACGCGAGGACCGTCCGCTGGTCGGTCATTGCTCGGCCTCCCGTTTCTGGCGAAGGCGCTGACAGAGCTGGCAGGGTGCGTACTGGTCGTCCTGAGCCTCTGCACGAGTGCAATAGGCGAGTGGGTTGTCGGTCTGCAGCGTACAGAGCGAGTGATTGTCTGCGTCGAGTTCGTGATAGGCAAAGGCGTCACCGACAAATTGATCGACGATAGCGACCGTCTCATCGGTAGAATAGGGGTCAGAAGCGATGCGCTGGTTGCGTTCGGCATCGGTGAGACTGCTGGTGAACCGGCTGTCACAGTAATGGGAGTCGGTGATCTGCACCGCATACGTCCCACAGTGCGGACAGCGTTCGAATGTGTTCTCGATCTCCTCGGGAGTGATTGAGGTGGACGTGCGGGTCATCGCTCATCACCTTCGGTGGCTGTCGCTCTCTGAGAAGGGCGTTCGGTGGGGGACATCTACGCGCACACCTCGGTTGTGGTAGTGTGGGTGGCGTCGATGCCGTAGCACCGTTCGAGGATTCGCCGGTAGTGCTTGCGGGTTTTGGCGTGGGTTTCGCCCGGTGGTGTCGAGGGGAGCTTTGGATTGCCTGTTTTGGTGGTGGCGACCGAGCGATAGGTTTCGGTGTCCTCGGGGATTTGGAAGCCCTCCTTGTCGTAGTCGATTGGGATGCGGCGTTCGAAGAATTGCTGGCAGTCCGGCGTGGCGTAGATGCAGTACAGGTAGGGCGCTTGGTCAGTGGTCTTGGTTCGGGTTTGAAAACCCACGCGGAGTTCGACGAGGTACGCGCGGGTGATTGGCTCGTCGGTAGTGGGTGTGGGTTGGTCGGGGTCCTGGGCGGCGGTGTCGGGTGTGGGTTCGAGGCGCTTGACGGGGTGGAAGGTTTTTGTGCCGAATTGGGCCTCGAGTGAGAGGGCACCGCCGTTGGGTTTCTCGTCGAAGGACGCCATTAGCGGTGGCCTCCGATACAAAGTGGTTGGTAGTCGATGCGTTTTTCTACGGAAAGGGTATTGCTAGTCATGCTTCGTCCCAAGCGAAGCGCGGTCGGTGTTCTAGCACCGGCCTTTCTGCAAGGCGTGCCACGCTTCTCAGTTACAACAACTCCATCCAGCATATTAAGGGTTAGGAAATGTCTTAATGTTAAGAAATATACTAACAATTTAGTGATTCGATGACTTAGGAAATGTTGTAATGGTAAACGTTGAATCATGGGGCGTGGCAAAACAACGCGCTCTACTGACGGCTACTGAACGGGAACAGTTAGCAGGCAAACATGGTCAAGAGCGGAAGTATCAGGCAACCTCTCGCGTTCGTCGTCGTATTAAGGAAGAACTCTCTCGTGATATCGAGGTGCTTAATGAACACAACGATGTGCTGCTTGACGAGTTACGGGAAATCGTCTGTGAGGATCAATACGATTAACCTTTTGACTCACAAATAGCAAATAACGAAACCAACTCAGAGCTTTGATCACACCAATTAATTAGGTAGAAGATTGAGCGGGAAGATATACCTTTAGGTCGCGAGATGTCGGTATTTACTAGTAGATCGCTACGAATCCACTACGCAGCTCTGGACAAAATAAGCATCCATAATAGAATGTTTTTAGTCGGTTGCGTTCTGCTCTTCCCGAGCGTCGTCAATTAGTTCCTGTACATACTCCTTATGTCCTTGAGAGACATTTGGACGCCTCTCGATATCAAATTCTGTTTCTATCCGTTGTTTTACAAAAGGAAAGAAAGGGGAATAGTCCGACAGATTCGGGCCAGATTCTATTATCTCGTTATCGGTGTCAAACTCGTGTTCTTCTGGAGTTAACCTTCTGAAGATGGTTGTCTCTTCCACAATGTATTTAGACAATCGCTGTTGAGCGTTTTTGAATTCCTCTTCTTGGCCGCTTTTCCGATAGAAAATATTCTCAAAAGCATTAATCATTTGTAGGTCATTTAAACCGGTTACCACTTTTCCAGAGGTTGTAGAAACTCTCCGCTTCTTTTTATTAGAATACTCCACGAGATACGAAGCAGGGTCATAAAGCATAATCTGGACATCATCAGATAATGGTAGAAATATTTGTAATCCCCGATTCTGTAACCCAACTAAAAACCGGTCTAGCTCATCTTTGAACCGACGGTTATCGTGGACAACGGGATGGTCAGAAACTATGAAATCCTTCTCGGAATTATTTTCGATAATTGCCACTTCAAGGTCGATAATCAAATCCACTCCTGTTAGAGCTTGTAGCATTGGGAATGCAAGAGGTCTCTCTTGAGTCACCTTGAAGTTATCTAACAGGTCAAGAGCATTCCTACCATCGGGTAACTCCGGGTCAACTTCTCCTGCTTCCACCATCAATTCCATGTATTCTTTCGCGAAATCATCCGTCATCTCCTGAGCCTCCTGTTTCCGTTGTTTCGTTCGGCTCCTTTGTAGTAGAACAAATGTACAGAAGTGGAGGATTTCTAACCTATCTAAGTTATCAAATGACCGTGACGACCGTAGCACATTGATGATTTTTGCGTGGATTTCTTCCAACCCGTCCAAACTTTGCTCTGCTTCAGAGTCGCCATAGAAGTAGTCTTCAGAGCAGAGATTTTTGATATGGGTTCTGGGATATTCCTGGTGATTATCTATGTTATAGATTGGCACCTTCTCATCGTCTGTCCATCCACGGAGGAGGTATTGTGGAACGTAATGTTGGTTTTTATATTCAGGCATTTGGTTATTTTGGAGAATACATTCTCTGGTCTGGAATCACGATGTCATTCTGTGTTTTCACTTCGTGATAGAAAATGTGGACTTCATCGATTTGCTGGGGTCTGCCGTCCAGATCAATTTGTCGTGACATAGTGGGAGACCTAACGTTACTCATGTTACTGTGTAGTCACCTTATAAAAATTATACCTCTCGGAATCGGAATATCTATCGATACTCATCCGAAATCCACTTTCGGGGCGGAGGTCGGTAGTAGCGGCTGTAAGCTAAATGTGGACTGGTTTTTTTGACTATCTCACAAATCGGATATTATTTCCTGGAGTAAATCGAACGCACACTTTGCTGTCTTTTCCTCTGCGGCCCCAGCGATGACGACTCTTCCAGTGGAAAAAATTAGCATCGTGCACTCCAGCTCATCAGAACGATAAATTAAGCCTGGGAATTGTTCAGGTTCATACTCTGTCTTTTCGAGACCGAGGCCAATTGCAAGTGCATTTAGGTTTTGTTCCTGTCCTAAATCGCCAGTACAGACGTAGTTCTGGATGGTGAAACAGTCATCAGACGGATTTTCGAGAACGCCGATATTCGCAAAAAGTTTGAGGAACCGATCTCGAACTGAATAGACGCTGGTTTCGGAATCTGCTCCTGAGATGATATATTTCCCAGTCCGGTAAATAGTAATAAGTGGCGTATCAGGCTTAAACCGGAGATACATACCAAGATATTTTTCGGGATCGTAGTTTGCGATAGGTTCTCCGATTTCATCCGCCAGACGGTCAAGAGCGAGTTCAACTCCAAGAGAGCCAGATCCTACGACATTAACGACTTGAACCATCTTCTTCGGTGGTTATTCTGTTTCGGGATGTATCAACCTACTGCTTAACAGTATCTTCGACAATTTCGATCTCATCATCCGTCAATCCGTAGAGTTCATAGACAATCTGGTCGATCAGCTGGTCTGTTTTTTCGATATTCCTCTGAAGCTCCTCACCGCGTGCTTTCGTCTTGAGATAACTTTCAAGTTCGTCACACACGTCAGTGACAGCCGGCAGAGTGAGCTTGCGTAGTCGATCGACAAGTGAATTTGTCTTAGTAGCGGTCTCACGGAAATTAGCGAATCCACCTGCTTCGTTGACGGCTACCGGTACGAAAGCCTCTACCAAGTCTGCCTCAATCTCGGAAAGATCTGAAATCCGTAGCGCCGGCAGTAACTCGGTTTCAATGTAGCCCCACCGATCTGTTTCATGGCTATCCTCGTTTTCCGGTTTATATCGTGCTGAGAGATGAATTTCGAGGCTTGAAGAGGATTCCCGTACAATCTCGATAGATCCTACACGGAGATTCTCTCTGTTGGCCGCTGTGTCGGTGAGTATCGAGTTCGCGGCACCTTCTGGGGGTTGAGGAAACCCAATTTCTTTGAGACTCTGTCCATCGTTGTAAGAGCCGAGATGGTCAAGGAGCTCAAAGTTGAGCCGCTTTTTTTGAGAAATATATTCCCCAATATTCTCTGCAAGAGTGGATAGAATAACATAAGGATCAAATCCTTCTTCTCCATTTTCTTTATCTGCTCCTTTAACACAAATTTGACCCTCTTCTACTCCAATTAAATCCCTTGCATCGTTGCTGATTCTTATTCTTTGTTCATCCTCAATATCTGGGACCGGGAATTTCTTGAGTCGATTTCCTGCATAGGATAAATATCCTGCTCTCTTTCGTTTACCGAATGTAGACATATGGGCATTTATAAGCTTACTATTGAAAACAGCGGCTAGAAAGTGGACATTATATTCCTCATTAGGAACAATCAGAAACGAATCTGTCATGCCAACTGTTCCATCAGTTGTATAAGCAAATCTATTCTCCCTAGCATAGTGAGGAACGAGTAATTTTTTAGGAGATTTCATCAATTCTCGTTCGTGAGGTCGTTGAAGACGCCACCAGGGATAAATCCCATTTTGAGCTTCAGACCTGCTCTCAAGTTCTTTTCTATAGTCTTCAAGATAGCTCATTATATGGGGATATTCGGATGGGTTAAACTTTCCATCGGTGTATATGACCCATCGAGTACTAGTTACATCGTATCGACGAATATCCTTGGCACGGGCCAAAGGAAGTAAACCTTCTCTCTCAAGCGAATAATCTTCAATAATATCTCCAGTGACTGTGAATGCGTCGTTGTTCCCTGATTTGATGCCTTGGGATATCTCAGCAATCTCTTGGAGATTGAGCGACTTTTCTTCGACCTTTTTCCAGAGGTCTTTGGCACTAAGCGTTCGCAAGTTCCATGGATTTTCATCTAGGGTAGAAAGACTCATATTTATAGAAGGATGGCCTGTTTTTGATTTGATATTCTCGATGAATTCTGGTGCCGTGCTATAGTTCTCATCATTATCAATGAATATCTGAGCATCTTCTCTTTCTCCTTTTTCAAGAATTGTGATTATTGCCAAGACATTTACTTTTGGCCAAATCTGTAAGTCGCCAAATTCAACGATTTGAGAGGGAGGTGCCTCTTCCAGAATATATTTTCGTAATGCACTGCTACGATGGGCTTCAAGCCAGTAGCGGGTGATAACATAGCCCAATCTGCGTTGATCATTCAATATCTCTATACCTTTCCGAACAAAGAAATGGGATAGATCATTCGACCCAGTAAAAATATCTGGATACAATTCTTTCATCTTGTTCTGATGATCTGTTCCTTGTAATAGGAGGTACGGTGGATTCCCGATTACTGCATCAAACCCGGCCTCTTCTTGCTTTTCACCATCTTCATCAAAGAATACTTCAGGGTACTCGAGCTCCCAGTGAAAGAACGCTTCTTCTCTTGCTATCTCCTGTACTGTCTGGAACCAACTCTCCTCTTGGATTGCAATCCATTCATCCTCGTCATCTATCGCTCGAGCCATCCGTTCATAGCTCCCCTCGGGAACATCGGTATTGAATTGTTCAGCCGTATGTACGTTTGTCAGTTCAAAAAGTCGTTTGTAAAAAGGATCTGTACGGATTTCCTCGTAAATTTCCTCCATTGACTTGACTTCCTCGAGCGTCTCGTTATCGATCTCGAGCAGCTCCTGCATCCTATCCATGACATGGCCGAGGGTCTCCTGTCGGACATGAGCGAGCGCCTGCTTCAATGTGAGCTGTCCGTTGTTGTCCCCGGTATCGTTCGAGAGTACCTCCGTTACGTCCGAGCCGATCAATGAGTTGCCTGTCTTCAGGTGATGGTCCAGAAATGCCAGTGGCTGATCCGCAGCAAGTGTCTCGAGCCACATTGAAAGTTTTGCGAGTTCGACGGCCATCCCATTGAGGTCGACGCCGTAAATACACTCCTTGGCGACGTCCCGGCGGACCCGCTGCTCGTCGAATGCAGTCGCCTCCTCCAACTCTCGAACCTCGGCCATTACCTGCTCGGCAAGGTACTCTGTCGCCCGTGTGAGGAAGTGACCGCTACCCATTGCCGGATCGAGAATTTTCAAATTTGTCACTCGTCGGTAGAACGCACCGAGATACTCGTGGGTTCCTTGCTGAAAACCCTGCTCCTTAAGATTCTCTTTGATCTCCTCAATGAGCGGCCCCACCGTTTCCTCTATAATGTAGGTCACGACGTAGTCCGGTGTATAGTATGCACCCGTAGCTTTCCGCTCACCCTCGTCATTAACGACATATAGGTCGCCTGGATCGACGACCTCCACTGCGTCTGCAACTGATACCTCCGTAGCCGGCTCCCAGACTTGACCGCCGTCTTCTGCGACTGCCGCATACTGTTCTGGAGCGATCCTAAATTGGTGCTCGAGTAATCCCTCATAGACACTACCCAGATGGCGTGTATCCAGATCGGCGTAGTCAGCCAAGACGTACCGACCCTCACTGTTCTCGGTCGTCGATATCCGGTAGATGACCTCCGCAAGATATCGATTGCTGACTTCGTGATTCGCCAGGAAATCATGCTTTTCCTGGTCGAACAGTCCGCCGTTATATGGAGGAATCCCCAGCTTTTCTTCGCCCTTGTCGATCAGTCGGAATAGATCCTCGAGTCGGGACCACATTGACGTCGAGTGCTCACTGTAGGTGTCGAATCCATCATCTATTTCACCGATCTCGTCGTGGATCTTGAGTCGGAGTTCATCTAGGCTGAAGTTCTGTTCATATTCTGTGATTGAATCACTACTTTCTGGATGGATGAGCCCACGTGCCTCAGCATAGAGGACAAACATCAAGCGGTATAGAAGGACGAGCGACTGCTCTTTGAGCTCTGCGAGCTCTTCATCACCTTCTGGATTAATGTCGAGATCATTCGTCTCAGCGAAGCCGCGACCCAACACTCGGAGTGCAGTAAAGACGTTGTCCTGGAGATCTTCGCCGAGTTGCTGGGCGACTGTTTCGCTTTCGGACCATACCGAGTCGAGGAATGTTGTCTCCCTGTGTTTTCGGAACGCATCTGGGCGGAAGAAGACATAGAAGTATTTAAATGCGTTAAGGTTGCCGGACTCAATAAGCTGTGGTAAATTGATCTCGTAGTAGGTTTGGGTCTCGTAGTCTTTCGTCCCGTAAAGCCGCCACTTCTTCCCGTCCGTAAGGATTCCCCACTGGATGTTTTCTGGCGTCCGCTCAAGGTAATGCTTAATCTGATGTGATGCGTTCCGGTACGGCCGTCGCTCACTGAACCGTTGGCTGAAATCAGCGTCCCATTGTTTGGCCTCCAGGAGTCCCAGGCCACCGTCGAAGAGATCTGCCGTATTCTCGGTATCCAGATAGATTTTGGCAGCTCTCCGTCGGGACTCAGTGTTCTCGAAGAGGAGAATATCAACGTAACCGCTGCTGTCGGGAAGTGTCGTTTCGACGTTCGTCCCAAAGCCCAGGATCTCGAGAACCTCGTCAATCCAATTGTCAATCAGTGAGTCCTCGCCGTACCCTGCCACCAGTTCTCGTTCATCTCTGTAAAGGGCCTGTAGTTTTTCCAATGCCTCTTGTGCCTCTTCGTCACAGTCCCACTCATTTCGATGCTGGACTCGTTCGTCGAGGTAGTGACCTGAGAAGAGATTCGAATTCGTATAAGGCCGGTTGGAAAGCGTCGCTTGGCTCATAGCAGATATATGAACCAGCTCATGACAGCTCCTAATAGATGTCGGTGGCGGTTAACATCATTCCCTCAGGGATAGTGAGGAAATGTGAACAGGACAATCTATTCCTCAGGGACCCACCAGATAACGACCAGCGGGCTCAATTTCCCACGTTCTAACTCACCGCGTTCATGCAACTCCTCGAGCCGCTGGTGCACCGGCCGCCGTTTTATTTCAACCGTATCTGCGACCCACCGAGCGGTCACGGCCGGAAACTTGGATTCACGAATCACTCGACGAATATCGCCATCATTTGTTTGCTCTGCAAATCCTCCCTGCTTGTCGCGCTGCTCAGTTGACGAGATGTGCTTTGGTTTGACTGAAGAGCAGATAACCATCAACAACAATAGATATTTGTTATTTGATACTATAATAGAAAACGCCCTAACTAAAGAAATCAGGTAGGGCAGAATAACAAATGCAACGAGAAAATAGATCTTGCCTGCAAGTCGAGTACAAGAACACGCAAGTGCAGACCTTCGGTGGTATCCATGGCTAAGGCGTTCGGATATGAGCGAGGTCTCGTGAACTATTTTACGGGCTCACTCACTGGAAATCCAGTTGCGATGTACATCTACGGTGCGGGTCTTCTCGCTCTTTGGAATGCCTACGTCCAGGCACTCGGCGGGTCATTCACAATGGCGGCGATGGACTACTTCATGACTAAGTACCTCCCACCGTCTTCAGTGGAACAAATATTCGTGCAGGTAGTCCTTGGTGCGGGGGTCGCGGCGATAAAGTGGTACGTGTTTACTCCACGACATGGTCCACGAGCAAGACGTAGATTCTAATTTCAGGGAATCAATCAGGTGAGCTCAAACGTCTTTTGCTAGAAAAGCACCACCAAAAATGTAAAAATCATCCTCAAAATCAGCCTATACAGTGAAAACAGGAAAGAAAGGAAGATGATAACGATTGCGCCGATGGCTACTCGATTGCTGAAATACTCATACCCACTGTGACCAAACGGTCCATCAGTGGATGCAAAAGTCAGGATACCGAGCACTACTCCAGAAATCGCCAATGCAATCGATTGCGATTGACCGAATTGATAAGCAAATCCGGACCAGATCGCTAGTCCACCCCAAACAGTGAGCAATGCATAGAATACTCTTCGAAGCTGGGTTTGCGCACGTTGGCGTTGCTTTTCAGCTAACGTCACGTATGCTGATTTTCGGTCTTCTAGATCGCCAAATTGGAAAAGATCCTTGTTGAATCTACGAATGTGCTTCTCGTAGAAGTCGTAGTCGTTCTTTGCCTCTGTGATTGTATTGTCCAAATCCTCAATTCTTCCCTGGATAAGTGGGAGATAAAATCCTACGATTACGATAAGAACGAAGAGAGAAAATGGTGGCACGAGACTTCGATCACTCCACCGAAGAACCAGAAATAGGTTTGCGACAATTGCACCAAGCAGTGTGAAAGTCAGTCGTTGGATGTCTTGAGAAGTCTCATTAGCTGCTGATGAAAGTCTCTCAGTTAATCCCGCCATCAGGGTCTGAGTATCTTCGAGTACATCACTGAGCGCTTCAAAATTCTCCTCTACAGCAGATACTTGGAGATCTTGGTAGCTCGATTTAATGTCGTCAATGACGTCCGGGAGTATTTCGATTCCACCTTCCGAGCCGCGACAGTGTTCAGTGATTGCCAATTGCCAAAGATCCCGAAATGCATCTTTTTCCTCTTCCTCTTTGACCGACTGATGAAGGTCTTGAATCGAAAGAATACCATCCATACCCCATTGTTCACATAGCTGTTCTAAATCAACCTCAGGGGTAAATTCTGGTTCGCTGGAAAACTGAAACTGCATTGTCCGACTATCGTGATCAACAGTAGCAGAAAGAACACCCAACAAGGCATAAGCGTAGAGAGGCGCAACGTCCTCACTATCACAAACTTCCCAAAGCCCCTCTACTAAGGAGGGATGAATTGGTGATAATTCGCCGCGCCAATGCGTCACTTTTCGCGCTGCAGACATCGAATCAAAGTATTGGTCGGCAGCCTCCTCGAGATCTTCTCTTGGTAACGTTTCAATGTCTCTTGCCGTCCACATTGGAACAGGGTAAACCTTTTCGGGAGCATTTTGAAAGAACAAAAAGACAGGAGATGACTCATATTCGAATAACTCAGCTGCTACTTCGTGGGGATCGTGAGTTCCTATCCACTGGAATAAATCCGTTGGCGTCCACCAGAGAAGTGGATTCAGGTCGGCATTTGTTACATCGAAACCTCCCTCCGTGAGGAGATCAGAGGCGATTCGTTCCTTATTTAATCCGAATTCAATGGTAGTAGTGATGTTTGCATTGTCAAGCTCCGAGGCAAGTTCGTGAAGTATACTCGCTGTATTACTGATATCGTCTGGATAGTACTGGTCAAACCCATCGCGGTAGTAATGAATGTCCACGGATGGTTCTAGCTCCCGTTCAGTGAGCGCCATAACCCCCTCGTCATTTGCGCGTAGCTCTCTCCCAGACAACTCAAACAACCGTTGGTCATCAGCAACCAAGCGGAAGCCACTAAAATAGGCAGGAACTGCCTCCAAACCTTCCAATAGATTCGTGAATGCACGCTCGGACAACGAGATAACCTCGGTATTTATCGCGAGGTTAGATATGGCCTCATCATTGACAGACCCGGAACTCGCAACAACAAGTACTCTTTCGATAAACTCGTGAGGCGTCATTCGAATTGATCAGAAGAGATCACGGATGTTTGGAACATTGGATAGGTCATCTACGAGGGAACGTTTTGCGTTCCCACTCCCGACTGTGAGTTCTGGCTGGAGATCGGATAGTAGCAGATAGAACTGATCTCCATCTCTCGCAAGTTGAACTTTATCGCTTTCACGTAACTCGCTTATCGACACTCGAATCGATTTACCAGCAATTCGAACGTTGACATCTCCTTGCTCAACGTCAACCCTCGATCCGACCGTATCATCCGCTGTGATCGAGTCTCCATCAGTGAAATCTTGATACGTTGGATAGGCAGCTTCTGTTTCGCTTTCGCTAGCACGCTGTTTGATTGCGGACTCCAATAGCTCGTCTGGGTGTGGAGCTTCTTTGAGATTTAGGAAGCCGTGCCAATATTGGGCGTAGTGCCCTTCTTGGTATAACTGTGCACTCTCCTCGTCGATTACTTCCTCATACTCGTCGTATTTTGGATAGACGACGCTTTTGTCGGTTTCCTCTTGGATGACCCGTTCATTTTCAGTGAACACCGCTTCCGTATCCTCATGGTCAAGATCAATTTCGTGAGCTCCTTCTAGATAGGGGGTTTTGAGAATCGCAGTGAAAGTTTCGTTGTATTCACGAAACTGAGTGTAGATTAGAAGATCCGACACAGAACGTGCTTCGTTAAGATAGAGCTGTGAAAGAGACTCTCCTACCCTTTCGATTCCTGTTCCTTCGCGAACTGTGTTTAGTAATTCAATGGTCGTTCGGTCTTCTGTCTCCAGATTAACGGCTGCACTGCGAGCTGCGTCAGTGAATTCGTGATTGCGGGCGTTCTTAACATCATCACTATTGTAACGCCGTCCGAATGTGTCCTGCAGCATACTTGCGACGATACGCTCAGCCTCAGCACCTGCATCAGCGGTTAAATCGTCCTCGTCAAGCGTACCAACAAGATCAGGGGTCGGATTTTCGATATCCTCTCCCATTTCGCAACTGAATACGGCCACAGACTCGACATCAACCATGTTTCATAATCCAATAATATCTGTGTGTAAATATTTATCGAAAAGAATAATTTGCCACCGCTAATGACGTCATTAAATCGGGGGCGGAACAAATCAGATGCTGATCAACCTCTTTGCTTGGAAAAGCTATTCTCCACTAGATAACAATTAGCCATACCAACGAATAACTACTATTCCGTCCGAATCCAGATCACCCGACGTGCTTCAGGCTTCTTCTTGCGAATCTCTCCTTCATCTGCAAGTCTATTCAAAACCTCATATACCGTCCGACGTGGCACCCAAGCTTCTCCGCAATCTCGCTCGTCATATAGGGTTTCAGCGGTTCCATGACTCCGAGTACATCCACCTTCCGTTCCTGAATGAACTCGCCTCTCTCTCTCCTCTCGCCGTCACTCGGTCGTTCTTCTGGATTTGCTGCTGGCGCCAATGTTAGTATCTCATACTAACATTGAGCGACCCCAAACCCTGGCCGCTCCTATAACTCCCTCACTTCGTCTGGCGTACCATTGGCCCAACAAGCAGAAACAACCCAGCAATCACCAGACAAAGCGTACCAGCAAATAGAAGCAGAGAGCCATTGTGCCAGTTACATCCGTCATACCAATACACGGTCATCGTTTGCAAATTAACTCCTGTGATCTTGGCCCGACTGAATTCAATTCCTAAAAAATCGGGGTTAAAACCATCACATCCCACCACAGTACTACTAGTAAAAAACGTCAGAGGCATCAGTCCGATTCCGAGGGGGACAAGCAAGAGACCGATGAGACGCCTCAGGAGGTTTGGCATACATACGATACTCTTGTCCATAGTAAAGCATTAGCGGAGACTCAAAAATAATTCTACTATTCCTTTGGAACCCACCAGATAACTACCCGCGGACTCAACTTCCCCGCTCAATCTCTCCATTTTCGTGTAACTCCTCAAGTCGTCGATGCGCGGACGGTAGCTCGATTTCGAGCGTATCCGCCACCCACCGAGCGGTCACCGCCGGAAGCTCTGATCTCTTAATTGCTGCGAGGATATCGTCATCACTCTCCTTCACAACATCTCACTCCTCCTTGCTTAAAGAGACGGAGTTAATATCGATTAATTCGAATCGAGACGTAAGCTATGCCTGGTTCTCTTGTGTATCAACATCATCCTGCGAATAAGCATTACTCACTTGAGGATGTCAAAACAGACCCTCGAAAGTTCGATGTCGACCAGAGTGATGATACGAAGATTATCGGCTATCCACTATCTGGCGGTTTAGTCTATGTTCTATATACGCCAGGTGTTGCAGGAACTGCCGATGATCTCGATCAAGAGGTCGATCCGGAATCTCTTACCGAAATTCTTGAGCCAATGGACCCGGATGACCGCGTCGTCACAATTTGGTTGCTCCGATTTTTCACAGAGATGCACGAGGAAGAATTGGATGGTGGTGACGGGTTACCCATTTACAAGGAAATCGAAATAGACCGTGTTCCCGATGCGCTTGAGCAGGTGACTTGGGAGGGAACTGTAACGGAGGTCGCTGGACAACTTATGTCCAATCTCATCCTCAAACATTCTTTACCCAATGCGAATCATCGAACAGGGATTACGATAGCAGAGACGTATCTAGAAGCAGCAGGTGCAGAAATAGAGCTACCTAATACACACACGCCAGATTATGAATGGCAGCAGTGGGTTAACCCATACATTGAGCAGTCGAAGATCATTTTGACGGTGCGTCGGCACAATCTCTATTTTCGCACACTTGAAGAGCATGGCTGTGAAATTGTTCGCCGAAAAGGTGGGATCGATATTCCTCTTGCAGAATATGAGTTAGATATGCCGTATTACGAGGCTTGGGAGATTTATGCTGAACACCACGAAGAAGTCTGCATCAACTTTGTTGAAGAGTTGATTGCGCAGAGTGGAGACTCAACACTACAAGAACAACCAGCACTGGCGAAGGACGAATTCATTGAATTCCTCAATACAGAAAACCAATCAAGTTAGTCTAAAGGATAACGGAAAGCGATTAATCTCGAAGCTGGGCGTTCGCTCGCGCAAGCTCCCGGAGATGCTCGTTGTCCGGGACGTTGTATTGCTCACCGGCAGCACGAACGGCTTCTTGGAACGTCATATAACACAATATGTGATATGGGCTATTAAACTCTTTTACTTTTTTACTCTCTTTTTCGCCTCATTAGAGCACAGAGAACTACTCCTAAAAATATAGTCAGACGAATTGTTCCTCCGAGCGTGCCGCCCACTCAGTATCCAGTTCATCTATCTTCATGAGGGGTACATTGTCTTCAAGAACACTGACGGTCAATCACCTGGTCTCTCCGGTTGGACGATCGCCGGCAGGGCTGTCACGACTACCCTGCCCTGTTTGAGCCAACAGTACTACCAGGTAAGACGGCGGCGCTCTATAACGGAAATGGGTAAAATTCACGCTCCAAACTATACTAGAGTTCAGGAAGTGCTGTCTGGAGCAACGGTGGTGATACGATCATCATCACGAACCCAGATGGGACAGTGGTACTCGTAAAGGAATATACCAGCCAGAGCGAACCCGCTTACTGTTCCGTTGGAATCCACCAGATAACTACCCGCGGACTCAATTTCCCACGTTCCAACGCACCGCGCTCATGCAGCTCCTCGAGCCGCTGATGCACTGGTCGCCGTTCCATCCCAACCGTATCTGCCACCCACCGAGCGGTCACTGCTGGAAACTCGGACTCACGAATCACACGAAGAATATCCTCATCACTTGCTTTCTCTGCAAATCGTCCCTGCTTGTCGCGCTCACTCTCGTTTGCAGTCATAGCGCATAGTATCGCATCCATCTACTTAATACCAACTCCTACGTAGGATACCGTAATCTTTAATACCGACTCCCACATAGGATATGGTAGGAAGAACGGTGCCCTCGGGCGTGTGTAGAAACGCGCCGGGTGCTTAGGACCACCCGGCACCGGTCTTCCAATGGAATCTCGAAAGACCATGTCAACGAAATCGCCTAGTGAACTTGAAGCTGACGAGACGGCACAGAAACGCGCACAGTGGGAACAATTTTCCTTCGACGTCGATGCCCCCGGACTCATCGAAGTCTCCAACGAGAGCCACGAGAACCCCGCAGCCCACCAGTACACAGTTGCCATCGACGACGTGACCAACGAACTGATGGCCTGCACGTGCCCGCACCACATCCACTGCGACACATTCTGCAAACACATGGCCGCCGTCGAAAACGCAACCGAAGAGGGAACACTAGACGCATTTCCGTCCGAGGACGACAACGATGCCGAACCAGACGATTGCGACTGTGACGGCCTCGGTGGCTTCCCGTGCTGGTCGTGTGTGCAAACGGGGCGGAGGGAACTGCCGAACTAACCACCGCTTCAGTCCATTTATCCATGGTACGTCAAGTGACGTTCTCGGAGATCACCGACCAGCGAATGTTTACGGAAAGCGCAGATGCTACGACCGATGATACACCTGAGACACCGACGGCCCTCCTCGACCGAGCACAGCAGTACGCAACGAACGTCGCCGCCGAGTACTTCCCTGACCTGCCGGTCGAAGCAATCGACTGGGAGATTTCACACCGAGGGCAACGACAGGCGGGCGTCACAAAGTACGACCCGACAACAGGGGAGATCACGATTGCGCTGACCTGGACGGCCTACGAACAACACGAGGGGAGCAATTTAGTGCGACCGTTCGGCACGAACTAATCCACGTATGGCAGTACCATGAGTTCGGTGAGGCAGATCACGGGCGAACGTTCACCCGATGGACAGACTGTCTCGATATCTTGAAACACTGCGAACGCTTCACTACTCCAAGTTACTTGCCTGCAGTGGGATCATCGAACCCCTATCCAACACTAAAGTTTTATGAACGTTTTCCCAGATTAGTCCTCATTCTCGTCGCTGTTTTCGGTCCACCGCACTCGAATTTCGTACTGCTTGCCATCGTCTGTCCTCGATATTTCCTCAATCAGTTCGACTGTGGCAGGCCGTTCCGTGATAGAGTTCAAGAACGATTCATTGGCTGGAACTTCTATCGCTTCCATTCGTTCATAGCGCCCGAACACTCGTTCGCGAACGAGACGAACATAGCGAACAGCTTCATCATGTGTGAGGGATCGTTGTCGTGTTTCCGTCTGTTCATCTGTTGTTTCTGCTCGGTGTGAAAGGACGGCATTCAGCACTGCCCCGATGAGCAATACCAACCCACTGAAATAGAGCCATGTAACCAAAAGAAGTACCGCGCCGAGAACACCCGAGGCACTTGATCCAACCACCTGGACATAGATTTGAAACAAGCCCTGAAGTGCTGTCCATCCTACTGCCGCAAATATTGTTCCAGGCAAGACCTCACGTGGGGTAGTTTCGACCCCGGGAAAGAGATAATACATCGGGAAAAATGCGATGACGAGTGCCACGATCAACACGATCGGGTTGAGCAGTTCGATAAATGGAACTGCAGGAAAGAGGGCGAGCAGTGTGCCTGCAACGATCGTCGCAATCACCGCAAACCCAATCGCGAACAGGACGATGAGCCCGTCACGTATCTGGTCGAGAATGGATCCATCTGTTTCAGCTGCATAGATCTCGGAGAAGGCAGTATGCAATCCCCGGAAGAGCTTCAATGCCCCCCATGTGAGCGTTACAATCCCGACGATCGAAGCGCTTGCTCGCCCCTGTTCACTTTCGAGGGTTGTTTCTGCGAGATCACCGATCGCGGGAGAAAGGGAATCTGCAAAGTTGATTACTTGGGTTTGTAAGTTGGTGCTCCCAATGGCTGCAAATGCTAAAAATGCAAGCAGAAGCAGAGGTAGAAGAGAGATGAATGCATGGTATGCGATACTCCCAGCGAGAAACGTTACCCGCTTTTCCTGTATTTCTGTTCGAACCGACTGAGCGACTGTGATACCGTTCTGAACTGATAACGACATAATCGATAACGGTGGTTTGATCTTCGGGTTCTACCAACGAGACACGATTACCGTCCTATTCGGGTTTCCAGTCCAGCTTGATGGTCACCGATTCGCGACTCCCACGGAGGACGGATGACGATTCTCGAGTGCCGATTTCATACCCGACAGAGTCCGCTGGTGAGAGCGTCACCGTTTTATTGCCGACATCGATGTTGGAGTTTCCACCTTCTCGAAGTTCATGTGCAATTGCTTGCAATCGATCAGCGACTTTTTCTCGTGAGAGCTTCTCCTCATTGAGTATTTTTTCAGACATCACTGATAGCTATCTCAAACATGTCGGATAGGTGTTTTGGGCAATGAGTTCGGTGGCTCATTGTCGTTTTAGCGCCTGAAAAAGTCAAACAAAGGTGGTCCGAGTATCCACTGGCTATTCTGCCTCAGACCTCCCATTTTCGGGTTCTGATCGCTTACTGCGATGCTCAATCTCTGCATATCGATCTCTCATACGCGCAGTAACGCTTGGAGGGACTTCGACGAACGCATTTTCGAAGTGCTCTTTCGTAATCCGGACTGTCCCGATCATCTCTTCAAGCTCTTCCGGTGAACTGCTGATAATGAGCTCCCGTGCGGCTGTCATCGTTGCCTCACGTACGACTGCCTCAATATCGGCACCGACATAGTCCTCCGTTTCTGCAGCAAGCCACTCTAAGTCGACATCGCCAGCTAATGGCTTGTCGCGGGTGTGCACCGAGAAGATTGCCTCTCGCCCTTCTTCGTCCGGAACTGGCACATGAATGTGCCGATCAAGCCGTCCTGGTCGGACGAGTGCATCGTCAATGAGATCTGGACGATTGGTTGTCGCGATAACGACGACATCCTCAAGAGTTTCCAGGCCATCGAGCTCGGTCAACAACTGAGAGACAACGCGTTCAGAGACCCCTGAATCGCCCGTTTGCTGCCCACGTTCCCCCGCGATGGAATCGAGTTCGTCGAAGAACACAATAGTGGGCGCATTCTCACGTGCCTTACTGAAGACTTCGCGGACACCTTTCTCAGATTCACCAACCCATTTGCTCAGGAGCTCCGGGCCTTTGACTGAGATGAAATTGCTCTCTGACTCGTTGGCAACTGCCTTTGCTAACAGCGTTTTTCCGGTTCCTGGTGGCCCATAGAGAAGGATTCCTTTTGGCGTGGTTAGATCAAGCTCGTCGAATACCTCGGGATAGGCAAGCGGCCACTGAATTGTCTCGCGGAGGCGCTCTTTTGTGTCCTCCAGACCGCCGACGTCCTGCCACGTCACATCGGGCACTTCCACGAATACTTCCCGGAGTGCCGAAGGCTCGATGCCGTGGAACGCCTGTCGGAAGTCTTTCTCGGTGACTTCGAGTGTCTCGAGGAACTCAGCATCAATTTCATCAGCGGCAAGGTCGATCTGCGGACGGACACGTCGAAGGGCAGCCATCGCCGCTTCTTTCGTGAGCGAGGCAATATCGGCGCCAACGAACCCATGTGTTTTCTCAGCGTACTCATCGAGGTCAATCTCTTCGGCGAGGGGCATTCCACGCGTGTGGACGTGGAGGATCTGCGTTCGTCCGTCCTTGTCGGGGACACCGATCTCGATTTCACGATCGAATCGGCCGCCCCGGCGGAGCGCCGGGTCGATTGCATCGACACGGTTTGTTGCACCGATGACAGTCACTTGCCCTCGTGTTTCGAGGCCATCCATCAATGAGAGAAGCTGTGCGACCACTCGTCTCTCGACGTCACCGCTCGTCTCTCCACGCTTGGGCGCGATCGAGTCTAGTTCATCGAGGAAGACGATTGCGGGTGTGTTTTCCTCAGCCTCTTCGAACACGTCGCGGAGTTGTTCTTCACTCTCGCCATAATACTTCGACATGATCTCTGGCCCGGAGATCGTCTGGAAGTGGGCGTCTATTTCGTTGGCAACGGCTTTTGCGATGAGTGTTTTGCCCGTCCCAGGCGGACCATGGAGAAGTACTCCTCTCGGTGGTTCGACGCCAAGCTGTTGGAACAACTCCGGGTGGCGCATCGGGAGCTCGATCATCTCGCGAACCTGTTCAAGTTCGTCTTCGAGCCCACCAATGTCCTCGTATGTCACCATCGGCGCGCTAGATTCTACTCCTTCGTTTGTCTCTGTTGGCAGATGTTCTGTTGCTTGCTCGCCCACCTCGACAGTCGTTGCATCGGTGATGACGACCGGTCCAGTGGGATCGGTACTGGCAATCTGTAGAGGAATCGTTTGATTCGAGCCAGCAAACAGTGACCCGATACCCAACGAGATACGAACTGTTTGTCCTTCCTGTACGACCTGTCCGGAGAGTCGATTCCGAATGAGCTTGCCCACATTGCCCCGAATGCGAAGAGACTGTGGAAGTACAATCGTGACATTGTCTGCCGACCTGACGTCGGCACGTTCGACTGCTACTTGTCCATCGATGCCGACGTTCACTGCATTGCGGAACTCTCCATCAATGCGAATTACATTTTGATCTTGGGATCCCGTATAGCCGGGCCACACCCGGGCGATGGTACTGGCACCCTGTGGGCCAGCGATAAGGACATAGTCACCACTCTTGACGCCGAGTTCGTCCATAATTGTTCGATTGACCACGGCAAGTCCGCGACCCGCATCTTTCTTGTGTAATGGTTTTACTGTGAGTTTCATTGGTACTGTGAAAGGGTGGTTATTGTATCTCTATTCGGGAGCTACCATCGTCGTCCAAATCATCACTGGACGGGAGATGCACTTCGAGGACACCATTTCGATAACTCGCAGAGATAGCATCCTCCTCGACTGCTACTGGAATGCGGAGTCGCTCGTAGACGTGACGCTGTTGACCGTATGCGGACGACCCCACATCTGTAGGTGATTCCTCTGAACGATTCTGAGTACCGCGTATCGTGAGAATATCATCCTCGAAACGGAGGTCGATTTCATCCTTTTCGAAGCCAGGCAGGTCAGCAGTAACGATGTATTCGCCTTCCAGTGACTCGGCAGTGAGGTTCATCGAGGACTCCCGCATAGAGGCGTGATTCGTCTCGGAACTCAGTTTCTGCTGGTAGTTGGTTCCAAAGGGGTTGTCCCCAATCATTGATCGATGCATCTGTTCGATCATCTTTTCCAGTTGAGTGAATGAGTTTGGTTGGCGCATTTTACTACATATTATGATTGTTTGAACTTCTATAAAAATATATCGGGAGCAGTGATAGCAATTCACAGAGTGATTCCAGTACAAGAGACTCTGAGGCGCCACATTTGAGAAAAGGAAGGCATGAACGGAATCACTCTGGAAGTATCCCATTTAAGAGGATACTATCGTTGTGTTATTGCTCAACCCCCAACTAGCCTATAGATTCATACACGAGTAGTTGAATTATTCTTATTGTGACTCGTGCACAGCAAGTCGTTGACCATCTTCAGAATCAGGAATCCCTGCTCATCGTTTGCCACAACAATCCGGATCCTGACTGCCTTGCGAGTGCACTTGCGCTCAAACGAATTGGAGAGTACGCTGGAGTTGAAACGATTACTATTGCATACAATGGTGGAATCTCCCACCAACAAAATCGAGCTCTCGTCAATCATCTCGATATCCCATTAGCGAACTTTGAAAACGAACTGCTAGAGAAACACGATAGTGTGGCATTCGTCGACCATTCGGTTCCTGGCGAGAACAATGATGTCCCATCGACTGCTGACATCGATATCGTTCTCGATCATCATCCAGCAACGCATGTAACAGCCGATGTTATCGACCGGCGTGTGAACGTAGGTTCGACCGCGACAATTTTGGTTGAATATCTACACGATCTTCAGATCATTCCCGAAAGTGATCTTGCAACCGCACTGTTGATCGGCATTCGCTCCGATACACTTGGGTTTACACGCAAAGTGTCGGCCCAAGAATATGCTGCAGCAGAGTATCTCCATCCGTTTATCGATCAAGCCCTTTTTACAAACCTGTTGAATGTCCCGTATACGCCAGAGACGATCGATGCACTGAGTGAGGCAATTGAAAATCGCAAAATCCAGCAGTCCTCCTTGATCTCTTTTGCTGGAGAGACCACTGAGCGAGACGCCCTTCCACAGGCAGCTGATTTTCTGTTGAACCTCCAAGGAATCGATATTGCAGTCGTTTTCGGCGTCATCAACGATGAGGTTCAGTTTAGTGCACGGTCGGCCGACCCAGCTACCAACGTCGGAGAATTGCTTGACCAAACATTTGGCTCGATGGGGAGCCTAGGAGGTCATCACCAAATGGCTGGTGGGTGTGTCCCTTTCCCCAAAGACGACGAAGACTATGATGAGATAATTAAGATTGCAACCTCACTTATCACGAATCGACTATTCCGCGAACTCGCAGATTTTAGATGACCGATAGTGCGTATTCTCGTCGCTAGTCGGAGGTCAAATGTTAAGGACAGGGTATGTACCCTCACGCTTAAAATGAGCAGACCTTAGAATATGAGCGAAAAAGGACTAAGGCATAGGACAGGGGATGGAAACAGGTTGCTCAGAATCATCTCGGAGATGGCTTCAGGGATTTTATATAGGTGCAAGCAACGTTGATTTAGAGAGAAACCAATGGTATCAGTGCTAACTGTCGCCGGGGTAGCCGTCGCCGTATTCGTTGGGTTCAATATTGGTGGCTCATCGACGGGTGTGGCGTTCGGCCCAGCAGTTGGTTCACGTCTCCTTCGGAAGGCAACCGCAGCAGCCCTGTTCGTTGGCTTTGGCTTTCTCGGAGCATGGACCGTCGGTCGGAACGTCATCGCGACGATGAGCAGCAGTATCGTACCAGCAACCCAATTCACGCCTGCTGCGAGCGTCGCCGTCTTGTTTTTCACCGGCGCATCACTCCTTATTTCGAATCTCTACGGCGTTCCAGCCTCAACCTCAATGACAGCCGTTGGCGCCATCGTTGGGCTGGGCCTTGCGTCGAACACACTCAATCAGGCACTGATGTTTACTATTGTCTCAGCATGGATCGTCGCGCCGCTGATCAGCCTCTGCATCGGAATCGTGGTTGGACGTTACATCTACCCGTATCTGGATCGCTATGTCGCGTTCACAAAGTTTGATCTCCACTTCATCCAAGTCGACCGATCTGGGACGATTCCTCGACTCTACCTGAATCCGAACGCAACACGGCAGGACATTCTTGGATCACTCTCGGTGGTTGCCATTGCGTGTTACATGGCGTTTTCGGCGGGGGCGTCAAACGCAGCGAACGCTGTGGCCCCGCTCGTCAGCGAAGGGGGGTCGCTCACCGTCAACCAGGGTGTCCTGCTTGCGGTCGTGGCCTTCGGTCTAGGCAGTTTCACCATCGCCCGTCGCACGTTAGAGACGGTAGGAGACGATATTACGGAGCTACCGATTCTCGCTTCACTAATTGTCTCCCTAGTCGGTGGCACTATCATCACGATTCTGTCCTACTTCGGAATCCCGGCGAGTCTCGCAGTAAGTACGACATCGGCGATTATTGGACTTGGATGGGGTCGGGCAAGCCGAGCAGCAACACTCGTGGAGTTTGCGACGCCGGAACGGGAACATCCGGATTTAGAGGTTGCGACAGGAGCGCTGGTCACTTCCCGCGCCGAGGATATGCCTGCAAGCCCAACGATCGGTGATATTGCCCGTCACGAGGAACCGGCGGAAAAGCCGGAGGAACTGCCAGACGTGCCGGACGTTGGTGCGGAGGGGCCGGCGGATCTCGACCAGCGGAGCCTGTTCGACTCGGCGGCGGCCAAACGTATCGTTACAATGTGGGTGTTGACGCCCTCGCTATAGTAGCCGTTAGAAATTTCTGCCCGGATAACGTTGAGTGTTCTAATGGACCATCTTGACGATATTTCCGTCG